>NZ_JBSFLV010000142.1:0-22950 GCF_053599215.1 Streptomyces sp. NPDC001002
GCTCGAACTCACGGGCGATCGCCTCGCCCGACGCCTCCGGCAGCTCCGCGGTGTCCCGGGCCTCCTCCAGCGTCTGGATACCGGAAGGCCTACTCCTCGTCCCGGCGCAACGAGGGCTTCAGGTCCTTGAAGCGAGCCAGCAGCCCGTTGACGAACGCGGGCGAATCGTCCGTCGAGAACTCCTTCGCCAGCTGCACCATCTCGTCGAGGACGACGGCGTCCGGGGTCTCGTCGACCCAGATCAGCTCGTACGCGCCCAGCCGCAGGATGTTGCGGTCCACGACCGGCATCCGGTCGAGCGTCCAGCCGACCGAGTACTGGGCGATCAGATCGTCGATACGCCGCTCGTGCTGGGCGTAGCCCTCGACGAGCTGCATCGTGTACTCGCTCACCGGCGGCTGCCGGGTGTCGTCCCGGGAGAGTCGGATCCAGTCCGCGAGGACCGTCAGGACGTCGGCGCCGCGCTGGTCGCCCTCGAAGAGGATCTGGAAGGCGCGCTTGCGGGCCGTGTTGCGGGCAGCCACGGTTAGCTGTTCACCCGGCCGAGGTAGTCGCTCGTGCGGGTGTCGACCTTGATCTTCTCGCCGGTGGTGATGAAGAGCGGGACCTGGATCTGGTGGCCGGTCTCCAGCGTGGCGGGCTTGGTGCCGCCGGTGGAGCGGTCGCCCTGGACGCCCGGCTCGGTCTCCTGGACGACCAGCTCGACGGCGGCCGGCAGCTCGACGAAGAGCACCTCGCCCTCGTGCTGCGCCACGGTGGCCGTGAAGCCCTCGATCAGGAAGTTGGCGGCGTCGCCGACGGCCTTGCGGTCGACCATGAGCTGGTCGTAGGTCTCCATGTCCATGAAGACGAAGTACTCGCCGTCCATGTACGAGAACTGCATGTCGCGCTTGTCGACAGTGGCCGTCTCGACCTTGACGCCGGCGTTGAACGTCTTGTCGACGACCTTGCCGGAGAGCACGTTCTTGAGCTTGGTGCGCACGAAGGCAGGGCCCTTGCCGGGCTTGACGTGCTGGAACTCGACGACGGACCAGAGCTGGCCTCCGTCGAGCTTGAGCACCAGGCCGTTCTTGAGGTCGTTCGTGGAAGCCACGGTTGCGGAATCTCCTGGACTGACGTGGACGACCACGGGGCACGCGCGTTACAGCGCTAGGAGCTCCTTGGTCGTGATGGTGAGTAGCTCGGGTCCGCCGTCCGCCTCGGGGCGGACGACGAGCGTGTCATCGATCCGGACACCGCCCCGGCCCGGGAGGTGGACCCCCGGTTCGACGGTGACCGGCACGCAAGCGTCCAGTTTACCCATGGCCGCAGGGGCCAACTGCGGCTCCTCGTCGATTTCGAGCCCCACCCCGTGCCCCATCAGCGCCGACAGCCTCTCCGCATGCCCCGCGGAATCGAGTACCTGGCGCGCGGCCCGGTCCACATCGCGGTAGGCGGCACCGGGCGCCAGAGCCTCGCGGCCGGCCCGCTGGGCGGCGAAGACGAGGTCGTAGAGCTCGATCTGCCAGTCGGCGGGCGAGGTCCCGATGACGAACGTACGGCCGATCTCGCAGCGGTAGCCGCGGTACCTCGCGCCGAGGCAGACGGAGAGGAAATCGCCCTCCTCGACGCGGCGGTCGGTGGGCAGGTGCGCGCGCCGGCCGGCGTTGGGGCCGGTCGCGACGGAGGTGGCGAAGGCGGGGCCGTCGGCGCCGTGGTCGACCAGACGGCGCTCCAGCTCCAGGGCGAGGTGGCGTTCGGTGCGGCCTACGAGGATGGACTCCAGGAGTTCGCCCAGGGCCTGGTCGGCGATCTCCGCGCCGATGCGGAGGCAGGAGATCTCTTCCTCGTCCTTGACGACTCGGAGCTGTTCTACTGCCCCGCCTAGGTCTGCGACGCGGATGCGGGGGGCTACTGAGCGGATCTCTCGGTGTCTGGCGACGGTGAGGTGGTGTTCCTCGACGGCCAGGGATTCCGCGCCCTGGGCTGCGGCGAGGCCTGCGGCCGCGACGGCCGGGTCGCCTGCGCTGCCCGGGAGGCTCTGTACGCGGATCGTGTCGTCGGGGCGGCCGTCCGTGGGTCTTTCGTCCGGGGGGCCGGTGCAGAGGAGGAGGTCCTCGGTTTTGCCCAGGAGCAGGACGGCGCCTTGGGGGGATGCGCCGGCCAGGTAGCGGACGTTGGCCGGGCGGGAGACGAGCGCGGCCGTGTTGCCGGCGGCGTTGCATTGTTCCCTGAGCCGGGTTCGGCGGATCGCGTACATCTCTGACATGAGATGAGCGTAGGAGGGGTGGGTGATTTGTGCCGGTTGGGAGGGTGCCGTTCGGGGGACGCGGGGGGGGGGTGGTGACGGTTGTGTCCCGGCTGACCGCCGGTGGGGGCTTGTCGCGCAGTTCCCCGCGCCCCTTAGGGACATACACGAACCGGCGATTACCAGTTCGGGGGGCTGGCTATTGATCTTGCCAGGACGTCGTTCAGTACTGCCGCCGTTTGGGCCACGTCCAGCTGGGAGTTGTCGATGATGGGGAGGCCCGAGCCGTACCAGCCCGCCATGCGGCCGTGGATGCGGGCGACCTCCTCGTCGGTGAGGCGGCGGTTGCCCGCTCGTTCGGCGTTGCGTTCCAGGACGACTTCGAGGCCGGGGAGGAGGACCACGGGGAGGAGGCCGGGGCCCACGTGGCGCTTCCAACCGCCGAGGCCGACGACCGGGCGGTCGGGGAAGACCGCGTCGTCGAGGATGCAGGAGATGCCGTTGGCGAGGAAGTTGCGCGCGGCGAAGCCGCAGGTGCGGCGGGCGAGGCGGTACTGGGCCTCGGAGTGGTCGTTCCAGCCGGACTGGGGGTCGGCGAAGCCGGCGCGGACCCATTCGCGTACGTCGTCGAGGCTGATGTGGGCCGTGGGGACCCGGCGGTGGTCCGCCCAGTACTTGGCGACGCTCGTCTTGCCGGCGCCCGCGGGGCCGATCAGCAGGACGGCGAGGGTCGTGGACGCCGGGTCCGCGCCGGCCGTGGCAGTCGGCGGGACGCTTGGCATGGCGACCGGGCCGCCCGGCGGCAGCGGGACATGGCCGGTGGTGTCCGGGACGGGGGGCGGTGGAGTCGGGACCTGGGGTGGTGCGGGCGGCGGGGCCATGGCCGGAGGGGCTCCGGGATAGCCCGGGGCTTGAGGCGGTGGCGGCACGGGGGCCGAGCCCTGGGGCGGGCCCGGGTGACCCGGGTGGTGCGCGGCCGGCGACCAGCCGGCGGCCGGTCCGTGCCCCGGCTGATGGGGCGGCGGCAGCGGAGAACCCACTGCGTGCTGCATCCGGTGCCACTCCGTCTCACTCTTTTTGGGCTCGGTTCACCGCCGGGGCGCTGCAGCCGGTGACAACAGGCCGACCGTGCTCAGCCCTTCGGGCCTCCGCGCGCTCGACCTCTCGACACCGACGCGCCCCTTCGGCTCACTCGCCGCAGGCAATTGGCGCTGGCGAGGGGGCTGGCCCCACTCCCTACCGAACGGTACCTTCCCCGGCCGCCGTTTGGTGAACGGCCGGGGGCGGTCCGAAGTGCCCGTGCCCACAAGGGCAGATCGGCATTTCGGACGGACGGCGCACCAGTGGACCTACTCGCCCACCTCGCCGTACGCGGCGAGCAGTACGGCCGGGTCCGGGCCCTCCAGGACGGTCGGCTTGGCGAGGCCGTCCAGGACGATGAAGCGGAGCAGGTCGCCGCGGGACTTCTTGTCGACCCGCATGTTCTCCAGGAGCTTGGGCCACTGGTCGTAGCGGTAGTGCAGCGGCAGGCCGACCGATTCGAGGACCGTACGGTGGCGGTCGGCCGTCGCGTCGTCCAACCGGCCCGCCAGACGGCCGAGTTCGGCGGCGAAGTGCAGGCCGACCGAGACGGCCGCGCCGTGCCGCCACTTGTAGCGCTCGTTCTTCTCGATCGCGTGGCCCAGCGTGTGGCCGTAGTTGAGGATCTCGCGCAGGCCGGCTTCCTTGAGGTCCGAGGAGACCACCTCGGCCTTGACCCGGATGGAGCGCTCGATCAGCTCGGCCGTGTGCGGACCCGCGGGCGTGCGGGCCGCCTCGGGGTCCTCCTCGATGAGGTCCAGGATCACCGGGTCGGCGATGAAGCCCGCCTTGATGATCTCGGCGAGCCCGGAGACGTAGTCGTTGACCGGCAGGGAGTCCAGCGCGGCCAGGTCGCACAGCACGCCGGCCGGCGGATGGAAGGCGCCGACGAGGTTCTTGCCCTCGGTGGTGTTGATGCCGGTCTTGCCGCCGACGGCCGCGTCCACCATGGCCAGTACGGTGGTCGGTACGGCGATCCAGCGCACCCCGCGCAGCCAGGTCGCGGCGACGAACCCGGCGAGGTCGGTGCTGGCCCCGCCGCCCACGCCGACGATGACGTCGGAGCGGGTGAAGCCGGACTGGCCGAGCGCCTTCCAGCAGTAGGCGGCGACCTCGGCGGTCTTGGCCTCCTCCGCGTTCGGCACCTGGATGGCGACGGCCTCGAAGCCCTGCTCGGCCAGGTCGGCACGGAGCGCCTCACCGGTCTCGGCGAGCGCCTCGGGGTGCACGACGGCGACCCGCTTGGCCTTCTCGCCGATCAACCCGGCCAGCTCGCCCAGGAGTTGACGGCCCACCAGGACCTCGTACGGTTCGTTGCCCGCTGTGCCGCCGACCTGGATCCGGGTCACTGCCTCGCTCATGCTTCCTTCAACTCCAGTGCGTCCAGGGCGACTTGGGTGACCTCTTCGGGCGTACGGCCGTCGGTGGCCACGACCGCGGTGGCGATCTCCTCGTACAAGTGCCGCCTGACCTCCATGAGTTCGCGCCACTGCTTGCGCGGGTTGATCATGAGGAGCGGGCGGGCGACGTTCAGGCCGGTGCGCTTGACGGCTTCCTCTACGTCCATCGAGAGGTAGACGACCCGCTGTCCGGCCAGCAGGGCGCGGGTGTCCTCGTCGAGGACCGAGCCGCCGCCCAGGGCGAGGACGCCGTCGTGCTCGGCGAGTGCCCGGCGCACCGCCTCCTTCTCGATCGCCCGGAAGGCGGGCTCGCCCCCGTCGACGAAGATCTCGGCGATGGTCCGGCCCTGCTCGGCGACGATGTCCTCGTCGGTGTCGCGGTAGCCGACGCCGAGGCGCTCGGCCAGCAGCTGTCCGACGGTCGACTTGCCGACCCCCATCGGGCCCACCAGCACGACCACGGGTGCGGGGCTCACCGGATGGCCAGGTGCTCTAGGTAGGAGCGCACATTGCGGCGGGTCTCGGGGACCGAGTCGCCGCCGAACTTCTCCGCGACCGCGTCCGCGAGGACGAGCGCGACCATCGCCTCCGCGACGATGCCGGCGGCCGGTACCGCGGACACGTCGGACCGCTGGTGGTGGGCCTGCGTGGCCTCGCCGGTGACCACGTCGACGGTCCGCAGGGCGTGCGGCACGGTGGCGATGGGCTTCATCGCGGCGCGTACGCGGAGCAGTTCACCGGTGGAGAGGCCGCCCTCGGTGCCGCCGGAGCGGCCCGAGACCCGGCGGATGCCCTCGTCGGTCTTCACGATCTCGTCGTGCGCCTGCGAGCCGGGCACCCGCGCCAGCTCGAAGCCGTCGCCGATCTCGACGCCCTTGATGGCCTGGATGCCCATGAGGGCACCGGCGAGACGGGCGTCCAGCTTGCGGTCCCAGTGGACGTGCGAGCCGAGGCCCACCGGCACGCCGTAGGCCAGGATCTCGACCACACCGCCGAGGGTGTCGCCGTCCTTGTGGGCCTGGTCGATCTCGGCGACCATCGCCTTCGACGCGTCCGCGTCCAGGCAGCGCACGGGGTCCGCGTCCAGCTTCTCGACGTCGGCCGGCGTGGGCAGGACGCCCTGCGGGGCCTTCGCGGCGGCCAGTTCGACCACGTGCGAGACGATCTCGATGCCGGCCGTCTCCTTGAGGTACGAGCGGGCCACGGCGCCCAGCGCCACCCGGGCCGCGGTCTCCCGGGCCGACGCGCGCTCCAGGATCGGCCGGGCCTCGTCGAAGCCGTACTTCTGCATGCCCGCGAGGTCGGCGTGGCCGGGCCGCGGCCGGGTCAGCGGCGCGTTGCGCGCCAGCCCCGCCAGGATCTCCGGGTCGACCGGGTCGGCCGCCATGACCTGCTCCCACTTGGGCCACTCGGTGTTGCCCACCATGATCGCGACCGGGGAGCCGAGCGTGAGACCGTGCCGGACGCCGCCGAGGAAGGTGACCTCGTCGCGCTCGAACTTCATACGGGCACCGCGGCCGTAGCCGAGCCGACGCCGGGCCAGGTGGTCGGCGACCATGTCGGTGGTGATCGGCACGCCGGCGGGAAGGCCCTCCAGCGTCGCGACAAGTGCGGGACCGTGGGACTCTCCCGCGGTCAGCCAACGCAGCCTGCTCAACGATGCTCCTCAGTGCTCGCGCCCTGGTACTGCCTGCGTACGCGCGTCCTCGCGTACGACGACGGCCCGACCAGGTGCGCGGCCCTGGCCCGCCACCCCGATCCTCCCACGTCCGGGCGCCGGGCCCGCCCGCCGGTCCAGCAGACGGACGGCGGGAGTGTCAGGAGGAGGCGTCCTGCTGACGCGGCTGCGGAGCGTAGACGCCCAGGTGGTCGGCGCCGCTCCCCTGGCTCAGCGCGCTCTGGCCGCTCGGCGCCTGCTGCGGCGCGTACGCCCCCAGGTAGTCCGCGCCGCGGCCCTGTCCGTACTGCGCGGCCGCGTGCACCGGCACTCCGTTGCGCACGGCACGCCGGTACTTGATCTTCGCGACCAGCTTCAGCACCCAGGACGCGACGACGGCGAGCACGATGAGGCTGAGGACGGTGATCTGGACCCAGTCCGGCATGAACTTCAGGACGGCCTCGAAGATCTCGCTCTTGCCGGACGCCAGCGGCACACCTGTGGCCATGACCCACTCCCCCGAATTCCGTTCCGCCCCCTGCGGAACAGGCGAATCCTAGCGGGATTCGAGTGCGTGTTCGCCCGCTTTTCGCATGGCATCGAGGGGTGCCGGCACGCGTCCCGTCATCTGCTCGACCTGGAGCACGGCCTGGTGGACCAGCAGGTCGAGCCCGCTGACGACGGCACCGCCGTACGCCGACCAGCGGGCCGCGAGTGCGGTCGGCCACGGGTCGTAGAGCACGTCGAAGAGGGTGGCGGGCCGCTCGGGGACGGCGGCAGAGAGCTCGTCCGTGGTGCCGGCCGGGGTGGTGGCGATGACGAGGGGCGCGCGCAGGGCCTCGGCCGCGTCCGCCCAGTCCGCGATGCGCACCTCGACGTCGAGCCGCTCGCCCCACTCCCGCATCTCGGCGGCGCGGGCCTCGCTGCGGACATAGACGACGACGTCGCCGGTGCAGACGCGGGCCAGGGCGGCGAGGGCGGAGGAGGCGGTGGCGCCGGCGCCGAGGATCGCGGCCGAGTCGACCTGTTCGATGCCGTGCTCGCGCAGGGCGGCGACGATGCCGGGGATGTCGGTGTTGTCGCCGCGGGTGCGACCGTCCTGCGTGAACACGACGGTGTTGACCGCGTCGACCGAGGCGGCCGTCTCGCTGATCTCGTCGAGCAGGGGTATGACGGCCCGCTTGAGCGGCATGGTCAGCGACAACCCGGCCCATTCCGGCCCGATTTTCTCGAAGAAACGGGGCAGTGCGGCCTCGTCGACCTCGAACCGGTCGTAGGACCAGTCCGCGAGCCCCAATTCCTGATAGGCGGCGCGGTGCAGCACCGGCGAGAGGGAATGGGCGATGGGCTTGCCCAGTACTGCTGCCCGACGGGAGTCAGCTGCCCGTGGCCTCATTGAACTTTTCCTTGAGCTTCAGGAATTCGGCGTGCGTCTTGGCGAATTCGGTCTTGTTCACACCGTCGGTCGCGACGAAGTAGAACCAGCCGTCGTCCGTCGGATTCAGCGCCGCCTTCAGCGCGATGTCGCCCGGATTGTCGATCGGGCCGGGCGGCAGGCCCTTCTGCGTGTACGTGTTGTACGGGTCCTGGTTCTTGTTGATCTCCGACTCGCTGATGTTGATGTTGCTCTGACCCTTCAGGTAATTGAAGGTCGAGTCGAACTGCAGCAGGCCGTAGGTCTCGGGGTTCGCCAGGTTGAGCCGGTTGTAGACCACTTCCGCCATCTTGCGGTAGTCGTCCTCGGTCTTCCCCTCGGCCTGTACGAGGCTCGCGACCGTGATGACCTGCAACGGGCTGTCCAGCTTGAGTTCCTTGGCCTTCGCCTCCAGGTCGTACTTGGCGTAGGCCTTGGCGGCGTCACTGACCATCGACTTGAGGACCGCCTCGGGCTTCATGCCCTTCGCGGCGGGATAGGTGCCCGGGTAGAGGAAGCCCTCCAGCGGGTCCTTGATCTCCTTGTTGTCGTTGGCCCAGCTCGGCAGACCGAGGGTCTTGTATTTCTCTTTCGCGATCTTCCTGGTGGCACCGGCGGAGAGGTCGAGTTTCGCGTCGATCGCCTTGTACACGCTGACATTGCGCTGGCCCGGAGTGACCATCACGTTGTTCTGGCTCTTGGGATCGAGCATCATCGCGACGGCGCTCTCGCCGGACATCTCCGTCTTCAGGAGATAGGCGCCTGCCTGAATCGTTTTTCCGTCGGGGTTCTGCGACTGGGCGGCGACGAACGCGTCGACGCTCTTGACGACACCCGCCTCCTTCAGCCGCCTGCCGATCTCGTAACCGCCCGCACCTTTCGGGATCTCGACGCTCACCGTCTTGCTGGTGCCGTCACCCGCGTAGTCCGGCGCCGAGCCGAAACGATTTTGGTAGAACTGGTACCCGAAGTAGCCGACACCGCCGATTCCGCCGCCGAACACCAGGACGACCACCAGGCAGGCGCAGCCGCTGCGGCGCTTCTTGCCCTTGCCGTCCTTGCCCTTCCGCTCGCCCCGGCCGCGGCGACTGTCGGCCTCGTCGTCGGGCTCGTCCTCGTCATCGTCGCCACCGCCGCCCGCGAAGAAGGCGTGCTCGCCTTGGTCGGGTCCGGGATCCCAGTCGGGTTTCGGCTCCGGCTCGGGCTGCCTGCGGCTGGGCGGCTCCGGCGGCGGGTACGCGTCCGGCGTGCCGTAGTAGTCGGGCTGCTCGCCCCCGTACGCGGCGGCCTGCTGGCCGTAGGGGTCCGAGGGGTCGGTGTACTGGACGTGCGTGCCGGAACCCCAGGCTCCGTTGTCGTAGGGCTGCTGCTGGGGCTGGCCGTTGTTGTCGTAGGGCTGCTGGGTGTGACCCGCGTAGTTCTGCTGCTGCCCCTGGACGCCGTACTGCTGTTCGTACTGCTGCTGGGCGTACTGCTGTTGGTCGTATTGCTGCTGGTCGTACTGGGGGTACTGCTGCTGCGCCTGACCGTAGGCGTTCTGCCCGCCGTCGCCCCACTCGCCGTACTGCTGCTGTTGGGGCTGCTGCTGGTCCGAATAATGCTGCGGCTGGCCACCGTAGGACTGCTGACCCTGCTGGGCCTGCTGTCCCTCCCATCCACCGTCCCCGAACAACGGGTCCTCGGGATGCCACGGTTCGGAGCCGTGACCCCGGCCATACTCAGTCATCGATCCCCTAGAGCCGACGGACGGCGCGGCACGCGGCTGGTGGGCCGGATTCCGTTTCGCCTCTTGCTGTGCGGTGGCTGTTCGAAAACCATCGCATCGCGCGGAACGTTACCGTATCGCGATCAGATGACCACTTCGACGCCTTCGCCGGGTGCTTTACCTGACACCCGTTCGGATTCAAGTGCTTGCTGCAAAATAATCACAGCGGCGGCCTGATCGATGACGGAGCGTCCCTTTTTGGCCTTCACCCCGGAGGCGCGCAGCCCCTGACTGGCCGTCACCGTGGTCATCCGCTCGTCGACCAGCCGGACGGGGATCGGTGCGATCCCCTTGGCCAGCTCCTGGGTGAAGGTGCGGACCTTTGCCGCGGCCGGTCCCTCGCCCCCCTTGAGGGAGCGGGGCAGACCGACGACGACCTCGATCGGCTCGTACTCCGCGACGAGTTCCCGCAGCCGGCGATGGGCCGCGAGGATGTCCCGTCCGGGGACCGTCTCCACCGGAGTGGCGAGGATCCCGTCGGGGTCGCACGAGGCGACCCCGATGCGGGCGTCCCCGACGTCGATCGCGAGCCGACGTCCTCTTCTCATCGTCGAGCCACTTCTACTTCGCCGTCTCGGCGACGAGTCGCTCGACGGAGTCGATGGCCTCGCCGACCGCGGCCGGGTTCTGGCCGCCGCCCTGGGCGACGTCCGGCTTGCCGCCGCCACCGCCGCCGAGGGTCTTGGCGGCCGCGCGGACCAGCTCGCCGGCCTTGAGGCCGCGGTCCCGGGCGCCGTCGTTCGTGGCGATGACCGTGAGCGGCTTGCCGTTGTTGACCGTGAAGAGCGCGACCACGGCGGCCCGGCCGCCCTGGATGCGACCACGCACGTCGAGCACCAGCCGGCGCAGGTCGTCCGGGGTCGTGCCGTCCGGGACCTGCCCGGTCACGACCGCGACACCCTGCACGTCCTTGGCCGACTCGACGAGCCCGGCGGCGGCCTGGAGCACCTTCTCGGCGCGGAACTTCTCGATCTCCTTCTCGGCGTCCTTCAGCTTGCCGAGCATCGCGGAGACCTTCTCCGGCAGCTCCTCGGGACGCCCCTTGATCAGCTCCTGGAGCTGGGCGACGACCGTGTGCTCGCGGGCGAGGAAGTTGTAGGCGTCGACACCGACGAGCGCTTCGATACGGCGGACACCCGAGCCGATCGACGACTCGCCGAGCAGCTTCACCAGGCCGAGCTGGGCGGTGTTGTGCACGTGCGTGCCGCCGCACAGCTCCTTGGAGAAGTCGCCGATGGTCACGACCCGGACCCGCTCGCCGTACTTCTCGCCGAACTCGGCGATGGCGCCTTCCTTCTTGGCCTGGTCGATGCCCATGACCTCGGCACGCACGTCCAGGTCGCGGGCGAGCACCTCGTTGATCTTCTGCTCGACGTCGGTCATCACGGCCGTCGGAACGGCGGACGGCGAACCGAAGTCGAAGCGGAAACGGCCGGGCTGGTTCTCGGAACCGGCCTGCGCGGCCGTCGGGCCCAGCGCGTCACGCAGCGCCTGGTGGGTGAGGTGCGTGGCCGAGTGGGCGCGGGCGATGGCCGTGCGCCGACGGCCGTCGATCGAGGCCAACGCCTTGGCGCCGACGGTGACTTCGCCGACCTGGACGACGCCCTTGTGGACGTAGACGCCCGGGACCGGCTTCTGGGTGTCGCGGATCTCGATGACGGCACCGGTGTCGACCTTGATGCGGCCGGTGTCGCCGATCTGCCCGCCGCCCTCGGCGTAGAAGGGGGTGCGGTCCAGGACGATCTCGACCTCGTCGCCCTCGGTGGCGGCCGGCGAGGAGACGCCGTCGACGAGGATGCCGACGACGGTGGTCTCGCTCTCGGTCTCGGTGTACCCGATGAAGTCGGTGGCCCCGGCGGCGTCGGCGATCGCCCGGTACGCGCCGGTGCCGGCGTGGCCCGTCTTCTTGCCCTGGGCGTCGGCCTTGGCGCGCTCCCGCTGCTCCTTCATCAGGCGGCGGAAGCCGTCCTCGTCCACCGAAAGGCCCTGTTCGGCGGCCATTTCGAGGGTGAGGTCGATGGGGAAGCCCCAGGTGTCGTGGAGCAGGAACGCCTTGTCGCCGGCGAGGACCGTGCCACCGCCCGCCTTGGTCTCGCTGACCGCGGTGTCGAGGATGTTGGTGCCGGCCTTCAGCGTCTTGAGGAAGGCGTTCTCCTCGGCGACGGCGACCTTCTCGATGCGCTCGCGGTCGGTGACCAGCTCCGGGTACTGCTGACCCATCATCCCGATCACGGTGTCGATCAGGTCGAGGACGACCGGGCCGGTGGCGCCCAGCAGGCGCATGTTGCGGACGGCACGGCGCATGATGCGGCGCAGCACATAGCCGCGGCCCTCGTTGCCGGGGGTCACGCCGTCGCCGATGAGCATCACGGACGTCCGCATGTGGTCGGTGACCACGCGCAGGGAGACGTCGGAGTCGTGCGCGGCGCCGTACTCGACGCCGGTCAGCTCGGTGGCCTTCTTGATGACCGCCATGGAGGTGTCGATCTCGTACATGTTCTGCACGCCCTGCAGAATCATGGCGAGGCGCTCCAGGCCGAGGCCCGTGTCGATGTTCTTGCTGGGGAGTTCGCCGAGGATCTCGAAGTTGTCCTTGCCGATGCCCTCGCCGCGCTCGTACTGCATGAAGACGAGGTTCCAGATCTCCACGTACCGCTCGTCGTTGACGGCGGGACCGCCCTCGGCGCCGAACTCGGGGCCGCGGTCGTAGTTGATCTCGGAGCAGGGGCCGCAGGGGCCGGGGACGCCCATGGACCAGTAGTTGTCCTTCATGCCCAGGCGCTGGATGCGCTCCTTGGGCACGCCGACGATCTCGTGCCAGATGCGCTCGGCCTCGTCGTCGTCCTTGTAGACGGTGATCCAGAGCTTCTCCGGCTCAAGGCCGTAACCACCCTTGTCCTGGGGGCTGGTGAGCAGCTCCCAGGCGTACTTGATGGCGCCTTCCTTGAAGTAGTCGCCGAAGGAGAAGTTGCCGCACATCTGGAAGAAGGTGCCGTGCCGGGTGGTCTTGCCGACCTCTTCGATGTCGGGCGTGCGCACGCACTTCTGCACGCTGGTCGCGCGCGCCCACGGCGGCTTGACCTCGCCGAGGAAATACGGCTTGAAGGGGACCATGCCGGCGGGGACCAGGAGCAGAGTCGGGTCGTCCGCGATGAGCGACGCCGAAGGGACGACGGTGTGACCGCGCTCCTCGTAGAAGCTCAGCCAGCGGCGGCGGATCTCTGCCGACTCCATCAGTGGTCCTCATTCCGGTTGTACGGGTTCTTCGTCGACGAGGTGTTCGTCGGCGAGGACGTCGGGGCTTCGATGTACTTGGGGGCGCTGCGGTTCTCGATGGCGGCGTAGCGCCGGGGCGCGGGGAGTTCGGGGGACGCGTTGATGCCCAGCGCCTCGCCCAGCTCTTCCTCCCGCCGGGCCATGTTGTCGCGGACGTCGAGCGCGAAGGCGGCCGCCCGGTCCTTGAGCCGGTGACCCGCGTCGAGCGCCTTGTTGGCCGCCGCGGCGGCCAGGTTCTCGGGGGTCAGCTGCTTCAGCTTGCGGTTGACCTTGGTGGTGGCCCAGACACCGGCGGCGACGCCGGTCGTGAACCAGAAGGTACGGCGGAACATCGCTGGTCTCAGTCCCTCTTTCCGCGGAGGTTTCGCTTGCCCCGCCGCGTGCCCGGGACGGTACGGCCCACGATCACGGTACGCCGGGACTCCTTGGCGGGCGCGGGCACCTCGTCCCGGCGGGCGCCGAGGGCACGGCGGACGCCGTAGCCGAAGGCCGCGACCTTGACGAGGGGACCGCCGAAGGTGGAGGCGACGGTGGTCGACAGGGCGGACGCGTTCGACGTGACCTCCTGGACGTCGGTGGCGATCGCGTCGACCCGGTCGATCTGGGTCTGCGCGGAGCGCACCGCCGAGGAGGCGTCCGCCAGGAGCGGGACGGCCTGGTCGGTCACGTCCGCGACGAGCTTGGTCGTCGCCTTGAGCGTCTGGGCCAGCCTCACCAGCGCCACGGCGAGGAAGGAGACCAGGATCGCCCAGAAGACGGCCACCAGGATCCCGGCCACCTCTCCACCGGACACCGCGTGCACCCGCTCCCTGAAACGTGCCTGAACATCGAGAAAGTCGTGACCGAGCCTATCGCGCCGGGGATGCCGCTCTGTACCGGATTCCGGGCCGCGAGGGCAAGAGTTGCGGGAAGCGATTGTACGGAGTGATTACGGTTCAGTACGCTCCGTGTCCCATGCGAGGTTCTCAGCCAGGCGGCACCCCTGTGAACGGCAATCTGCCCCTGGAGCTCGACGCCTTCGTCGGCCGCACGGCCGAACTCGCCGCACTGGCCCGGTCCCTGGACGCCACGCGGCTGGTCACCGTGACCGGAGCCGGCGGGGTCGGCAAGTCGCGCCTCGCGGTCCGGGCCGCCTCGCGGCGCGCGCCACGGGATGGGGTGTGGCGGGTCGAGCTGGCGCCGGTGAGCGATCCGGATCTCGTCGACTACTCCGTGATGGACGCCCTCGGCCTCACCGACCACACGACCAGGCCCCCGCGCGAGACGCTGCTGGCGCATCTCGCCGAGCGTCAACTCCTGCTGGTCCTGGACGGGTTCGAGCATCTGGTGGACGTCTGCGCCGGCCTGGTCGCCGAGTTGCTGCGCGAGGTGCCCGGGCTCCGGGTGCTCGCGGTGGGCCGCAGGCCGCTGGCCGTCGCGGGCGAGCGGGTCTTCCCGCTGGCGCCCCTCGACGAACGCGAGGCGGTGGAGCTGTTCCTGCGCCGGGCCGCGCAGCAGGGGCTGGAGCCGGCGGACGGACCGGAGGTACGGGAGCTGTGCCGGCGCCTGGACGGCATCCCGCTGGCGATCGAGCTGGCCGCGGGAAGGCTGCGGGCACTGCCTCCCGAGGAGTTGCTGGCGCGGCTCGACGACCGGTTCCGGCTGCTGACCGGCGGCGGCCGGGATGCGCTCCCGCGCCATCAGACGCTGCGGACGGCGATCGGCTGGAGCCATGAACTGTGCACGCCCGAGCAGCGGTTGCTGTGGGCGCGGCTCGCGGTCTTCGCCGGCCAGTTCGACCTGGAGGCCGTCGAGTACGTGTGCAGCGGGCACGGCCTGGTCGCCGACGGCGTCCTCGACGTGCTCTCGGAACTGCTCGCGCAGTCGGTGGTGGTCCGCGAGGAGACGTCCTCGGGTCTGCGCTACCGCATGCTGGACACGGTCCGGGCCTACGGCGCGGACTGGCTGGAGGCGACCGGGGACGCGGCCCGGCTGCGGCGCCGGCACCGCGACTGGTACCTGGGCCTGGCCACCTGGTGCGAGCTGGACTGGTTCTCGCCGCGCCAGGCGGAGGTCGCCGTGCGAGTGGAGGCGGAGCTCCCCAATCTGCGCAGCGCCCTCGAACACTGCCTCACCGAGCCGGAGGAGGCCCACCTGGGCCAGTACCTCGCGGCCTCGCTCTGGTTCTACTGGGCCGGCTGCGGCCGCCTCTCGGAGGGCCGGCACTGGCTGGACCAGGTCGTACGCCTGGACTCCGGCCACGAGGACTCCCGCCTGAAGGCGCTGTGGGTGCTCGGCTACGTGGCGATCCTGCAGGGCGACAAGGTGCCCGCGCTGGCGGCCCTCCAGGAGTGCCGGGAAGAGGCGGAACTCTCCGCCAGCCCTACGGCGGTGGCGTACGCGGAACACCGCACGGGCTGTCTGGCCCTGGTCACGGACGACATGCCCCGCGCGGAGAAACTGCTTCGCTCGGCGCTCGACCGCTACCAGGAGATCGGCGAGCTGAACAGCAATGTCCTGATGGGCCAGGTCGAGCTGGCCATGTCGCTGGCGTTCCAGGGCGATCTGGCCGGCGCGGTGGGCCTGTGCGAGGACGTCCGCCGGGTCTGCGAGGACCACGGCGAGCGCTGGTCGCGCGCCTACGCGCTGTACGTCCTGGCGTACGCAGCCTGGGCGGACGGCGACACGGCCCGGGCCCGCGCCCTGCTCACCGACTGCCTCGGCAGCGCCCACGCCTTCCACGATCTGCTCGGTTCGGTGCTCTCGGTCGAGCTGCTCGCCCTGGTCACGGCGGTGGAGGGCGACGCGGCCGAGGCCGCGGTGCTGCAGGGGGCGGCCGGACGGATGTGGCGCTCGGTGGGCCTGCCGCTGTTCGGCTCGGCGTACTACAACGCCCCGCACGAACTGTGCGAGGCGAAGGCCCGGGAGCGCCTCGGCGACGCACGGTACGAGGAGTGCGTACGGGAAGGGGCGCGGCTGGTGCGGGAGGTGGCCGTCTCCCGGGCGCTGGAACGGCCGCTGGACGGGCTGCCCGCGCCCCGGGGGCCGGTGCTGCGGGCCACGGCGGGGGTGCAGACGCACGAACCCGCCGCCTCCCGCGCCCACAAGGGCGGGGAGACGGCGGGCTGAGGTGGTGCTACCGCCTGCCGGTGATCAGCGGGCGTAGTACTCGACGACGAGCTGCTCGTCGCAGATGACCGGAACTTCCTTGCGGTTCGGCTCGCGGTCCAGGCGGAAGGCCAGGGCGCGGAGGTTCACCTGGAGGTAGCGGGGGGTCTCGCCGTCGGGGGCGAAGCCACCCTCACGCGCGACCTGGAACAGGGTCTTCTCGCGGCTGCGCTCGCGGACCATCACGACGTCGTCGGGACGGACACGGAACGACGGCTTGTCGACCTTGCCACCGTTGACCTCGATGTGGCCGTGCACGACCATCTGACGGGCCTGGTAGATGGTGCGGGCGATGCCCGAACGCAGGACCAGGGCGTCGAGACGGCGCTCGAGCTCGACGATCAGGGCCTCACCGGTCTTGCCCTGCACCTTGGAGGCACGCTCGTAGGCACGGACCAGCTGGCGCTCGGAGAGGTCGTACTGCGCGCGCAGACGCTGCTTCTCCAGCAGACGGACCTTGTAGTCCGAGTTCTGCTTGCGGCCACGGCCGTGCTCACCCGGCGGGTAGGGGCGGGCCTCGAAGTACTTGACGGCCTTCGGGGTCAGCGCGATGCCGAGGGCACGCGACTTCTTGACCTTGGGGCGGGACTGATTCGCCACTGTCTCTCATTTCTTGTGTTCGGCTTGTCAGAGTCGTGGGAGGTCGCATCCGCAGCCGGGGAAACCCGCCTCGTCCTGACGGACGGAGTGGGCAGCCGCTCCCCTGATCTGGGCACTCTGTGCAGCACGCGAGTGGCCCACCGACCGGTCCCGTCCTGCGACGGGTGGTGGTGGGCTGCCCGCGACACCGTTCAACGGTGCGCGACGCTCCTGGAGCCGATCCACGAGGGACCGGGTCTCCGGCCGGTTGTCCCGCTCTGACTGCGCGGGACTCGGCACTTCGAGGGATTCTACAGGGTGCTCAGGACCGCTTTCGACCCAGGTGCTTGCGGGTCCACTCCACCGCGTCCGCGTACCGCGCCTCCGCGCCGTGCCGGGTCGGGGTGTAGTACTCGCGGTCCTTCAGCTCCTCCGGCGCGTACTGCTGCTCGGCGATGCCTTCCGGCAGGTCGTGCGGGTAGACGTACCCCTGCGCGTGCCCGAGCTTGGCCGCGCCCTTGTAGTGCCCGTCCCGCAGATGCATCGGCACCGGTCCCGCATGCCCTTTTCGTACGTCCTCCAGGGCGGCGCCGATCGCCGTGGTCGCCGCGTTGGACTTGGGGGCCAGGGCGAGGGCGATGGTGGCGTGGCTGAGGGTCAGCGCGGCCTCCGGGAAGCCGATCATCGCCACGGCCTGGGCAGCGGCCACGGCGGTCGGCAGGGCGTTGGCGTCGGCGAGGCCGATGTCCTCGCTCGCGGAGATCATCAGGCGGCGGGCGATGAAGCGGGGGTCCTCGCCGGCCTCGATCATGCGGGCCAGGTAGTGCAGGGCCGCGTCGACGTCCGAGCCGCGGATGGACTTGATCAGGGCGCTGGCGACGTCGTAATGCTGATCGCCGTCACGGTCGTACTTCACCGCGGCCCGGTCGACGACCTCCTCCAGCGTCTGCAGGGCGACCTCAGCCTCGCCCTTGTCGAGAGCCGCCCCGGCGGCTGCCTCCAGCGCGGTCAGGGCGCGTCGGGCGTCGCCGCCCGCGATGCGCAGGAGGTGCTCCTCGGTGTCTTCGGGGAGGGTGACGGCGCCCTTGAGGCCGCGTTCGTCGGTCAGCGCGCGGCGGAGCAGGGAGCGCAGGTCGTCGTCCGTGAGGGGTTCGAGGGTGAGGAGCAGGGAGCGGGAGAGCAGGGGGGAGATGATCGAGAAGTACGGGTTCTCCGTGGTCGCCGCGATCAGGGTCACCCAGCGGTTCTCGACGGCGGGGAGCAGGGAGTCCTGCTGGGCCTTGCTGAAGCGGTGGATCTCGTCCAGGAAGAGGACGGTCTCCTTCCCGTAGCCGCCGGTGGCGCGGCGGGCGCCCTCGATGACCGCGCGGACCTCCTTGACGCCCGCGGTGATCGCCGACAGCTCGACGAAGCGCTTGTTGGTGGCCTTCGAGACGACGTACGCCAGGGTCGTCTTGCCCGTGCCCGGTGGTCCCCACAGGATCACGGACGACGCCCCGGCCGGGCCGCCGGCGCCCTCGCCGACCAGTCGGCGCAGGGGCGAGCCCGGCTTCAGCAGGTGCTGCTGGCCCACCACCTCGTCGAGGGTGCGCGGGCGCATCCGGACCGCCAGGGGGCTGCCGGTCGGGTCCTTCTCCTGGCGTTCTTCTGCTGCTGCGGTGAACAGGTCGGGCTCCACGCTGAAACCCTAGTTCACCGCACTGACAGTCGGGTCCGGGCCGTCGGACGGTCCGTACCCGTCGCCGTCAGCTGGTCCAGAAGTCCCACCAGCGGGTCAGGATCAGCATGCCGATGATGCCGATGTGCAGGACCGGCAGCACCCAGGTGAACTCGCCGAAGAACGACTTCAGCCAGCCCGGGCTCGGCAGGAAGCCCTTGCGGATGTTGAACGAGGTCACGTACCAGAACATGATGATCGTGGCGACCCAGGCGAGGGAGCACCACAGGCACAGCGCGTTGATCCGGTACAGGGACTGGAACTGCAGCCAGGTGCAGAAGCCCACGCCGAAGAGCGTGCCGAAGTTGAAGGTCAGCCAGTACCAGCGCGGATAGGTGGCCCGCGCGAGCAGGCTGATGCCGACGCAGATGACGATGCCGTAGCAGACCAGGCCGAGCATCGGGTTCGGGAAGCCGAAGGCCTCCGCCTGCTTGCTCTCCATGACGCTGCCGCAGGAGACGACCGGGTTCAGGCTGCAGCCGGGGGTGAAGGACGTGCCCGCCACCTTGGCTTCCAGCAGCTTGAACTTGTCGACCGTGATGACCCACGCGGCCAGCAGACCGGCCGCGCCGGTGATGATCAGCAGCAGGGCGAGGGCACGGCTGCCGCCCTCCGTGCGCGGCCCCGCCGAGGCGCTTTCCTCGGAAGGCTCGGGCTCGGTGGAGACGTCTTTGACTGTCGTCTTGCTCATCACGCCGATTCCATCTGCTTGAGAGTTGGACCTTCTTCAGGCAGGTGCCATTGTGCCGCACGGAGGCCTCTGTCCACCGTTCGGTGGACATAAGGAGGTACGCACGGTCGTCCCTGAGCGTTCGATTCCGGACGACGCTGTACGGCATGACAGCACACGCGAACGAACTCGCCGTGGACGTTCGAGGCCTGCGCAAGCGGTACGGGGACGTGACCGCGGTCGACGGCATCGATCTCGGCATCCGGCGCGGCGAGGTGTTCGGCCTGCTGGGACCCAACGGCGCCGGCAAGAGCACCACCGTGGAGATCCTCCAGGGCAACCGCGCGCGGGACGGCGGCGAGGTGTCCGTGCTGGGCGCGGACCCGGCGAGCGGCACGCGTGCGTGGCGATCTCGTGTCGGAATCGTCTGGCAGGACGAATCCGCGCCCGCCGAGTTGACGGTCCGCGAGACCGTACGGCACTTCGCCCACTACTACCCGAGGCCGCGCGACCCGGAGGAGGTCATCGGCCTGGTCGGCCTGGAGGCCAAGGCGGGCGCCCGGATCAAGGCCCTCTCCGGCGGGCAGCGCCGCCGCCTCGACGTGGCCCTGGGCGTGATCGGCGACCCCGAACTGCTGCTCCTGGACGAGCCGACCACCGGCTTCGACCCGGCGGCCCGGCGCCAGTTCTGGGACCTGATCCGCAAGCTGTCCGGCGAGGGCACCACCATCCTGCTCACCACGCACTACCTGGAGGAGGCGGAGGCTCTCGCCGACCGGCTCGCGGTGATCGCCGAGGGCCGGGTCGTCGCGGAGGGCGAGCCGGCCACCCTGCGGGAGCACTACGGCACCGGCGCGACCGTCGGCTGGACCGACCCGGACGGCACCGCGCGCACCGAGCACACGGACACCCCCACCCGCACGGTCGCCGCGCTCACGCACCGCTTCGACGGCGAGATCCCGGGCCTCACGGTGACCCGCCCCACGCTGGAGGACGTCTACCTCCGGCTGACCGGACAGGAAATCCGGCTCACTGGGCAGGAAGTCCGGCTTCCCGGACAGGAGGACACGCGATGACGACGACCGCCGTACGAACCAGGACCGAGGCATCCGCCGGCCGGCTGCCCGGCACCTGGGGACTGGGCATCAGGCGAGGCGGCCTTGAGATCAAGCAGTTCTTCCGGCAGCGCGACCAGGTGGTGTTCACGTTCGCGTTCCCGGTGGTGTTCCTGTTCCTGTTCGCGTCGATCTTCCACGACGACGTGCACGGATCGGGCGTCACCGCCTCGCAGTTGTACGTCCCCGCGATGATGGCCTCCGGCATCATGTCGACGAGCTTCCAGTCGCTGGGCATCTCGATCGCCGTCGAACGGGACGAGAAGCTGCTGCGCAGGCTGCGCGGGACGCCGATGCCGCCGGCCTCGTACTTCCTGGGCAAGATCTGGCTGGTTCTGTTCACCGGCATCCTGGAGACGGCGATCCTGCTCCTGGTCGGCACCACCCTGTACGACGTCGACCTGCCCTCCAGCGCGACCAGGTGGCTCGACTTCGGGTGGATCTTCGTGCTCGGTCTGACGGGGTGCGCGCTGCTGGGCATCGCGATCAGCTCGGTGCCCAAGTCGGCCAAGAGCGCCAGCTCGGTAGTCGTACTCCCCTTCCTGGTCCTGCAGTTCATCTCCGGGGTGTACATCTCCATCGACACGATCCCGGACTGGATGCTGAACGTCGGCGCGCTGTTCCCCCTGAAGTGGCTGTGCCAGGGGCTGCGGGGAGTCTTCCTGCCCGACTCGGCACAGGTCCTGGAGCAGGCGGGGAGCTGGGAGTTCGGGCGGATCGCGCTGGTGCTCGCTGCCTGGTGCGTCGGAGGATTGGTGCTGTGTCTGCTGACCTTCCGCTGGAAGACCCGGCGCGACGGATGACCGGCCCGAGCGCGGCCCGCGACGAACACGCCTGGGACCGGACGATCCGGCTCTGGGACGGGTACTTCGCGGTCGCCTGGGCGGCCACCCTCGCGTTCGTGCTGGCCGCGGCGCATCCGTCCCTGCCGGTCCGTGCGGTCGCGGCGGCGCTGCTCGTACCGCTGGTGCCCTGGTACGCCCTGGTGGGACGCCCGTTGCTCCAGCAGGACCCGCCCGACCAACGGCAGGCGCTGCGCTATCTCGCGGGGGCGATCGCGCTGTTCCTGCCGTCGGCCGTGCTGGTCGGGGAGACCCGGCTGATGGCGTTCGCGCTCGTCCCGCAGTGCTTCATGACCCTGCGGATGCGCTGGACGCTGGTGGCCGTGACGCTCATCAACCTGGCGCCGGTGGCGGGTTGGGCGCTGTTGTGGCACCCGAGCGCCGAGGACCTGTTCGCCAACTCCCTCTTCGCCGTGGTCACCTTCGCCTTCTCCGTGGTGGTCGGCAGCTGGATCGTCCGGATCATCGAACAGAGCTGGGAGCGGGCCGAGTTGATAGCCGAGCTGGACGCGAGCCGCCACGAGGTCTCGCGCCTGTCCGCGGCGCACGGTGCGTTGGCCGAGCGCGAGCGCATGGCCCGCGAGATCCACGACACGCTCGCGCAGGGCTTCACCAGCCTGCTGATGCTGATCCAGGCGGTGGAGGCGGAACTGGACCACGACCCCTCGCAGGTGCGCCGCCACTTGGCCCTGATGGACGCGACAGCCCGCCAGAACCTCGCCGAGGCCCGCGCCCTGGTCGCCGGCGGCGCACCGGCCGACCTGGCCGGCGCGTCCCTCCCCGACGCCCTGCGTCGCCTCGCTGCCCGCCACGAGGCGACGCTCGAAGTGACCGGTCCGGTACGTGCGTTGCCCGCCGCCCCCGAGGTGGTGGCCCTGCGCTCCTGCCAGGAGGCGCTGGCCAACGCGCGTAAGCACGCGGGGAGTTCGGCGGAAGTGGGGGTAGCACTGACCTACGCCGACGACACGGTGACGGTGTCCGTCCGGGACGACGGCTGCGGCTTCGACCCGGGCGTTCCGTGCACGGGCTACGGCTTGGCCGGTCTGCGAGCGCGGGCGACGGAGATCGGCGGGAAGACCCGGATCCGCAGCTCACCGGGCGACGGCACGACGGTGACGGTGGTCCTGCCCGTCGTCCTTCCGAGGAGCGCTCCGTGATCCGGATCATCCTGGCCGACGATCATCCCGTCGTACGGGAGGGTCTGCGCGCGATGCTCAGTGCCGAGCCGGACCTTGAGGTGGTCGCGGACGCGACGAGCGGGCCGCAGGCGGAGGCGTTGGCAGCCGAACTCCGGCCCGACATCGTGCTGATGGATCTGCGGATGCCCGGTGGTGGGGGCGTGGACTCGATCGTGCGGATGAGTGAGTCGGGGTTGTCGTGCCGGGTGATCGTGCTGACGACGTACGAGACGGACCGCGACATTCTGCGGGCGGTGGAGGCCGGGGCGGCGGGTTATCTGCTCAAGGACATGCCGCGGGCTCAGCTGGCGGAGGCGGTTCGCGCTGCCGCGCGGGGAGAGACGGTGTTGGCGCCGTCTGTGGCCGCGCGGTTGGTGGATCGGTTGCGGGGGCGGCCGGAGCGGCCGCGGCTGTCCGAGCGGGAGGTTTCGGTGCTGCGGTTGGTGGCGGAGGGGTGTACGAACGCGGAGATCGGGCGGCGGTTGTTCATCGGGGAGTCGACGGTGAAGACCCATCTGCTGCGGGTCTTCGGGAAGTTGGGGGTGGACGACCGGACTGCGGCGGTGACGAGCGCGATGCGACACGGCTTGCTGGACTGAGTCTTCTTCGCCCCCGCCGCCCCTACCCGTCCCATCCTGGGGCTCCGCCCCAGACCCCGCTCCTCAAACGCCGGAGGGGCTGGATTGTGCGGACCGGCACTTTGAAAACCATGGTCCGCACCACCCAGCCCGTCCGGCGTTTGAGGACGAGGCCGTTCAGGCCGAAGCGGGGGTCTGGGGGCGGCAGCATCCAGTTCGGCTCGCTGTACGTGCCCATCACGGCGGGCGCGACCACCTTCGGCGTCCTGACCGTGCTGCGGCCCTCCGCCACCGACGCCACCGAG
>NZ_JBSFLV010000143.1:0-22757 GCF_053599215.1 Streptomyces sp. NPDC001002
TGCTGGTGCTGCTGCAGTTCCTGCAGACCTGCGCCACCCTCTACCTGCCCACCCTGAACGCGCACATCATCGACAACGGCGTCGTCAAGGGTGACACCGGGTACATCCTCTCGTTCGGCGCCCTGATGATCGGCATCTCGCTGGTGCAGGTCGTGTGCAACATCGGGGCCGTGTACTACGGCGCCCGGACCGCGTCGGCGCTCGGCCGGGACATCCGGGCGGCCGTCTTCGACCGCGTGCAGTCGTTCTCCGCCCGCGAGGTGGGCCACTTCGGCGCGCCCTCGCTGATCACCCGTACGACGAACGACGTGCAGCAGGTCCAGATGCTGGCCCTGATGACGTTCACGCTGATGGTGTCGGCGCCGATCATGTGCGTGGGCGGCATCGTGCTGGCGCTCGGCCTGGACGTACCGCTGTCCGGGGTGCTGATCGCGGTCGTACCTACGCTGACCATCTGCGTGACCTTGATCGTGCGGCGGCTGCGACCACTGTTCCGGGCGATGCAGACGCGCCTGGACACGGTGAACCGGGTGCTGCGCGAGCAGATCACCGGCAACCGCGTGATCAGGGCCTTCGTGCGGGACGAGTACGAGAAGGACCGGTTCAGGAAGGCCAACACCGACCTGACCGAGATGCAGCTGAAGACCGGCAACCTGCTCGCGCTGATGTTCCCGGTGGTCATGACCACGGTGAACCTGTCGTCGATCGCGGTGGTCTGGTTCGGCGCCCACCGCATCGACAGCGGCGGGATGCAGATCGGCGACCTGACCGCGTTCCTCGCCTATCTGATGCAGATCGTCATGTCCGTGATGATGGCCACCTTCATGTTCATGATGGTGCCGCGCGCGGAGGTCTGCGCCGAGCGCATCGAGGAGGTGCTCGACACCGAGTCCAGTGTCGTGCCGCCGCTCGCGCCCGTCACCGAACTGCGCAGGCACGGCCATCTGGAGATCCGCGGCGTCGGCTTCTGCTACCCGGGTGCCGAGGAACCCGTGCTGAAGTCCGTCGACCTGGTGGCACGCCCGGGCGAGACGACCGCCGTCATCGGCTCGACCGGCAGCGGAAAGTCCACCCTTCTGAGTCTCATCCCCCGACTGGTTGACGCCACCGACGGCCAGGTCCTGGTCGACGGTGTCGATGTGTCGACGCTCGACCCGGTGCTGCTGGCCAAGACGGTCAGCCTGGTGCCGCAGCGGCCGTACCTGTTCGCGGGCACGGTCGCCACGAACCTGCGCTACGGCAATCCCGACGCCACCGACGAGGAACTGTGGCACGCGCTGGAGGTGGCGCAGGCCAAGGACTTCGTGTCCGGCCTCGAAGGAGGCCTCGACGCACCCATCGCGCAGGGCGGCACGAACGTCTCCGGCGGTCAGCGCCAGCGGCTCGCGATCGCCCGTACGCTCGTCCAGCGCCCGGAGATCTACCTCTTCGACGACTCCTTCTCGGCCCTCGACTACGCCACCGACGCGAACCTGCGCGCGGCGCTGTCGCAGGAGACCGCCGAGGCGACCGTCGTGATCGTCGCCCAGCGCGTGGCGACCATCCGGGACGCCGACCGGATCGTGGTCCTCGACGAGGGCCGGGTCGTCGGGACCGGCCGCCATCACGAGCTGATGGCCGACAACGAGACCTACCGGGAGATCGTCCTCTCCCAGCTCACGGAAGCGGAGGCTGCCTGATGGCCGGGCCGATGGGGCGGATGATGGCCGGGGGCGGCCCCGATCAGCGCTCGATGGATTTCAAGGTGTCGGGCAAACGCCTGATCGCCCAGTTCAAACCGGAACGGCTCACCATCTACGCGCTGTTGACCTGCGTGGTCATCAGCGTCGGCCTGAACGTGATCGGTCCGAAGATCCTCGGCCAGGCCACCGACCTGGTCTTCGCCGGGATCATCGGCCGCGAGATGCCTGCCGGGGAGACCAAGGCGCAGGTCCTCGCCTCGATGCGGGAGCGCGGCCAGGGCACGGTCGCCGACATGCTCCGCTCGACCGACTTCACCCCGGGCCAGGGCATCGACTTCGACGCCGTGGGCCGCGTACTGCTGCTCGCGCTCTGTACGTTCCTGGTGGCCGGGCTGCTGATGGCGGTCGCGACCCGGCTGGTCAACCGGGCGGTCAACCGGACGATGTACCGGCTGCGCGAGGACGTCCAGGCGAAGCTGTCGCGGCTGCCGCTGTCGTACTTCGACAAGCGGCAGCGCGGTGAGGTGCTGAGCCGGGCGACCAACGACATCGACAACATCGGGCAGACCCTCCAGCAGTCGATGGGCCAGCTCATCAACTCGGTGCTCACGATCATCGGCGTGCTCGCGGTGATGTTCTGGGTGTCATGGCTGCTGGCGCTGGTCGCGCTCGTGACGGTGCCGCTGTCGTTCCTCATCGCCACCCGGATCGGCAAGCGCTCGCAGCCGCACTTCGTGCAGCAGTGGCGCACCACGGGCAAACTCAACGCCCACGTCGAGGAGATGTACACCGGGCACACCCTGGTGAAGGTGTTCGGGCGGCAGGACGAGTCGGCGAAGCAGTTCGCCGAGCAGAACGACGCGCTGTACGAGGCGGGGTTCAAGGCGCAGTTCAACAGCGGGGTCATGCAGCCGCTGATGATGTTCGTGTCGAACCTCAACTACGTGCTGGTGGCGGTGGTCGGCGGCCTTCGGGTCGCATCCGGCGCGCTGTCCATCGGTGACGTGCAGGCGTTCATCCAGTACTCGCGCCAGTTCTCGATGCCGCTGACGCAGGTCGCGTCGATGGCGAACCTGGTGCAGTCCGGTGTCGCCTCCGCCGAGCGGATCTTCGAACTCCTCGACGCGGAGGAGCAGGAGGCCGACCCGATGCCGGGTGCCAAGCCCGCGGAGCTGCGCGGACGGGTCGCGCTTGAGCACGTGTCGTTCCGCTACGACCCCGACAAGCCGCTCATCGACGACCTCTCGCTCAAGGTCGAACCCGGCCACACGGTCGCCATCGTCGGCCCGACCGGCGCCGGCAAGACCACGCTGGTCAACCTCCTCATGCGGTTCTACGAGGTGTCCGGCGGCCGCATCACCCTCGACGGCGTGGACATCGCCACGATGTCCCGGGACGACCTGCGCGCCGGCATCGGCATGGTGCTCCAGGACACCTGGCTGTTCGGCGGCACGATCGCGGAGAACATCGCGTACGGGTCCGCCCGCGAGGTCACGCGGGGCGAGATCGAGGAGGCGGCACGGGCGGCCCACGCGGACCGTTTCGTCCGTACGCTGCCCGACGGGTACGACACCGTGATCGACGACGAGGGCACGGGTGTCAGCGCCGGTGAGAAGCAACTGATCACCATCGCGCGGGCGTTCCTGTCCGACCCGACGATCCTGGTCCTGGACGAGGCTACGTCGTCGGTCGACACGCGCACGGAGGTGTTGATCCAGAAGGCGATGGCCAAACTCGCCCACGGCCGCACGTCGTTCGTGATCGCACACCGCCTGTCGACCATCCGGGACGCGGACACGATCCTCGTCATGGAGAACGGCGCGATCGTCGAACAGGGCGCGCACGCGGACCTGTTGGCGGCGGACGGGGCGTATGCGCGGCTGTACAAGGCGCAGTTCGCGCAGGCGGTGGCCGAGGTGGACTGAGAAGGGCGCGCCCCGCGCCCCTTCAGGGGCGCGGGGAACTGCGCGACCAGCCCCCACGGACCCGCACCCGGCATCAGTCCAGATAACCCCTCAGCTGATCCGCAAATGCATGATCCCTCAGCTTGTTCAGTGTCTTGGACTCGATCTGCCTGATCCGTTCCCGGGTGACCCCAAAGATGCGGCCTATCTCCTCCAACGTCCGCGGCCGGCCATCAACAAGCCCGTACCGCAGCTGAACAACCTTCCGCTCCCGCTCCCCCAGCGTCGAGAGCACGGCCTCCAGATGCTCCCTGAGCAACAGGAACGCGGCCGACTCGACGGGGGACGCCGCGTCGCCGTCCTCGATCAGGTCACCGAGGGCGACGTCGTCCTCCTCACCCACCGGCGCGTGCAACGACACCGGCTCCTGGGCGAGCCGCAGCACCTCGCTGACGCGCTCCGGCGCGAGGTCGAGGTGGTCGGCCACCTCCTCCGGCGTCGGCTCGTAGCCGCGCTCCTGGAGCATGCGGCGCTGGACGCGGACGACGCGGTTGATGAGCTCGACGACGTGGACGGGGACGCGGATGGTACGGGCCTGGTCGGCGAGGGCACGGGACATGGCCTGCCGGATCCACCACGTCGCGTACGTCGAGAACTTGTAGCCGCGGGCGTAGTCGAACTTCTCAACCGCCCTGATCAGGCCCAGGTTTCCCTCCTGGACGAGGTCGAGCATGGTCAGTCCGCGGCCGACGTACCGCTTGGCGACGGAGACGACGAGCCGGAGGTTGGCCTCGATGAGGCGGCGCTTGGCCATCCGGCCCAGGACGACCAACCGGTCAAGGTCCAGGGCGAGTTGGCTGTCCAGGTCGACGGCGGTGCTGAGCCTCTCCTCGGCGAACAGACCGGCCTCGACCCGGCGCGCGAGGTCGACCTCCTCGGCCGCGGTGAGCAGGGAGATCCGGCCGATCTCCCGCAGGTACTGCCGGAACAGGTCCGAGGACGGTCCGCTGGTGTCGGCGCGGCTGCTGCGGGGCGGCTCGGGCGCTTCGACGGGTTCGGCGGCCTCCGGGCTCTCCAGCGCCTCGGCGGGCGGCTCGGCGGGTTCCGCGGACTCGGTCTCGGGGTGGTGCGCGACACGCGTCTGCGGAGGGACCGCGACCAGTACGTCGGTCTCCGCGTCCGGCTCTGTGCCGTCTGTGCTCTCGGTCTGTGTGAGGGTCTGGGTCTGCACGGGGGCGACCTCCAGGATGATCGCTGCCAGGGGGTACGGCAGCGGTTCTTCGGGGGCGGAGTCGACGGCCTCGCCGTTGTCCGTCCCGTACTCGATGAGCGGAACCGCGGGGGTCTGGGACCCGTATGGGACGGATCGGCCGCGCTCCGAGGACTCAGGCACCGGAACCCAGTGTGGAGTACGACACATCGCCGCCACGAGGGGCGTGCGGTGACTTTTTGAGTCCGGTCCGTGACCGCGTGGTTACCCTCGCGGAGAACTCGGGAGCTTGTGTCCGCTCTGATCTGCCACGATTCGCGCGCCGACGCACTTCGCTCCGGCCCGGGGCCGGTTGTGCGAACAACCCGCGCTCATGGGTCGGGTGCCCAGGAGGGCGCCGCCGAACCGCGCTAGAGCGCGCCGGCCCCTTGCTCCCGCAGCGCCTGGTCGTACTGCTGGAGCACCCACAGCTCGTTCTGTACGGCGGCCAGCTGGGCCGGGTCGCCGCCGGCGGAGAGGCGGGCCATCTGGGACTGGATGTCGCGGATCCGGCGTTCGACGGCTCGGCGGCGGACCCAGACGAGCTGCTCGCCCGCGTAGTTCTCGTCGACCGTGCGGCGCATGATCGCCTCGACGGCCAGCTCCGTCACCATCGCGCGGACGGCGTCGTCGGGGGCGGCCTCGCGGACGCGGACCAGGTACTCCTGGCCGTCCTGCACGCCGTACTCGGCGCCGCCCGCGTCCATGACGGCTTGGCGGACGGCCGCGTAGGGGACGGCGGTGAACTCGTCGATGCCGTACGCGTCGAAGGCCGGCGAGACCAGCTCGGGGCGCTGGAGGGCGAGTTTGAGGAGTTCGCGTTCGGTCGCGTAGACCGGGTTGCGGAGGTTGAGGGCCGGGCCGCCGGGGGCCGCGGCGCGGGGGCTCGATTCGTACGGCTGCTGCCGGCCCCGGTCCGGCGCCGGGCCCTGGCCGCCGCGGTCGCGGGCCCAACGGGCCAGCTGGGCGACCCGCTTGACGACGAACTGGGTGTCGAGGATGCCGAGCATGCCGGCGAGCTGGACGGCGACCTCGTGCTGGGCGCCGGAGTTCTTGATGCGGGCGACGATGGGGGCGGCCTCGTCCAGGGCGGCCGCGCGGCCCGCGGGGGTGTCGAGGTCGTAGCGGACGACGATCTGGCGCAGCGCGAACTCGAAGAGCGGGGTGCGGGGTTCGACCAGGTCGGCGACCGCCTCGTCGCCCTTGGCCAGGCGCAGTTCGCAGGGGTCCATGTTGTCCGGCGCGATCGCGATGTACGTCTCGGCGGCGAACTTCTGGTCGTCCTCGAAGGCGCGCAGGGCCGCTTTCTGGCCCGCCGCGTCGCCGTCGAAGGTGAAGATCACGCGCGCGCTGCCGTTGTCCATCAACAACCGGCGCAGGATCTTGATGTGGTCGCCGCCGAAGGCCGTGCCGCAGGTCGCGATGGCGGTGGTGACGCCGGCGAGGTGGCAGGCCATGACGTCCGTGTAGCCCTCGACGACGACCGCGCGGGACACCTTGGCGATGTCCTTCTTGGCGAGGTCGATGCCGTAGAGGACCTGGGACTTCTTGTAGATCGCGGTGTCGGGCGTGTTGAGGTACTTCGGGCCGTTGTCCGACTCGTAGAGCTTCCTCGCGCCGAAGCCGACGACCTCGCCGCCGATGTCGCGGATCGGCCACATCAGGCGGCCGCGGAAGCGGTCGATGGGACCGCGGCGGCCCTCCTGGGCGAGGCCGGAGAGGAGGATCTCCTTGTCGGTGAAACCCTTGCCGCGCAGGAAGCGGGTGAGGTGGTCCCAGCCCTGGGGGCTGTAGCCGACGGAGAAGTGCTGGGCCGCGGCCTGGTCGAAGCCGCGCTCGGCGAGGAACGTACGGCCCGCGTCCGCCTCCGGGCTGGTCGCGAGCTGCTCCATGTACCAGTCGGCGGCGATCTTGTGGGCCTCGACCAGACGGATGCGCTCGCCGCGCTGGTGGGAGGGGTTGTAGCCGCCCTCCTCGTAGCGCAGGGTGATGCCGGCCTGGCCCGCGAGGCGCTCGACCGCCTCGGAGAAGGAGAGGTGGTCGACCTTCATCACGAACGTGATGGTGTCGCCGCCCTCCTGGCAGCCGAAGCAGTGGAAGAGACCCTTGCTCGGGCTGACCTGGAAGGACGGCGACTTCTCGTCGTGGAAGGGGCACAGGCCCTTGAGGTTGCCGCCGCCCGCGTTGCGCAGCTGGAGGTACTCGGACACCACGGCGTCGATCGGGACCGCGTCCCGAACCGCCTTCACGTCCTCGTCGTTGATCCGTCCTGCCACGCGTGAATTCTACGGGGATGGACTGACACTCAAGGGACGAGGCTTTCGAGCGGAACGTGCGGGTCCGCCAACGACTCGGTGTTCACCTGTGTCTTCGCCCGGATCAGCTGCTGGATCGGGTCTGTGACGTCCCACACGTTCACGTTCATCCCGGCGAGCACGCGGCCCTCCTTGACCCAGAACGCGATGAACTCACGCTTCCCCGCGTCCCCCCGGATCACCACTTCGTCGTAGGAGCCCGGGGGCGCCCAGCCGGAGTACTCCATGCCGAGGTCGTACTGGTCGGAGAAGAAATAGGGCACGCGGTCGTAGGTGACGTCCTTGCCGAGCATCGCGCGTGCCGCCGCCGGGCCGCCGTTGAGGGCGTTGGCCCAGTGCTCGACGCGCAGGGTGGTGTCGAACAGGGCGTGGTGGAAGGCGGCGACGTCGCCGGCCGCGTGGATGTCGGGGTCGGAGGTGCGCAGCCGTTCGTCGACCGCGATGCCGCCGCCGTGCGCGCGGTCGGCGATCTCCAGGCCCGCCGCCTCCGCGAGGCCGATGCGCGGGGCCGCGCCGATCGCGGCGAGCACATCGTGCGCGGGGTGCTCCTCGCCGTCGTCGGTACGGGCCGCCAGGACCATGCCGTCCTGGCCGACGATCTCGGTGAGGCGCGCGCCGAAGTGGAAGCGCACCCCGTGCTCGCGGTGCAGCTCGGCGAAGAGGTTGCCCAGTTCGGGTCCGAGCACGCCGTGCAGCGGGGTCGGCCCCTGCTCGATGACGGTGACCTCGGCGCCGTACTCCCGTGCCGCCGCGGCGACTTCGAGGCCGATCCAGCCGGCGCCGGCGATCACGAGGTGGCCGTTGTCCCGGCCGAGGGCGGCCAGGACGCCCTTGAGGCGCTCGGCGTGCGCGAGGCGGCGCAGGTGGTGCACGCCCGCCAGGTCGGTGCCCGGGATGTCGAGGCGGCGCGGCTCGGCGCCGGTGGCGAGCAGCAGCTTGTCGTAGCGCACGAGCGTGCCGTCGCCGCCGAAACGGACCGTCCTTGCGGTGCGGTCGATGGCCTCGACGGTCTCGCCGAGGTGCAGCTCGATGTCGTTCTGCGCGTACCACGCGGGCTCGTGCACGAAGACGCTGTCGCGCTCCTCCTTGCCCAGCAGATAGCCCTTGGAGAGCGGCGGCCGCTCGTAGGGGTGGTCGCGCTCGTCGCAGATCAGTATCACCCGGCCGGTGAAGCCCTCCGCTCGGAGCGTCTCGGCCGCCTTCGCGCCGGCGAGCCCGCCTCCGACGATGACGAATGTCTGATCCGCGTCGACCACTTGATGCCTCCTCGTAACGGTGCCGCCACATGCGAGCGTCCCGCACGGAGTGTGATGGGGGAAGAGGGAGTGGCCCGATCAGGCCACGGAGGGTCACATTCGGGCGCGTTTCACGTCACCCTGTTCGCCTCAGTCTCACTGGTGCCCCGTCAGACGCGCGTGAAGCGAGCGGGCCGAGGCGTCGGTCAGGGAGGCGATCTGGTCGACGATCACCCGTTTGCGGGCACGGTCGTCGGACGCCAGGTCGAACAGCGCGCGGAACTGCGGATCCAGGCCGTCGGGAGCGCGCGCGGTGAGCGCCTGCGCCAGCTCGGCCACCACGATCCGCTGATCGGCCCGCAGCCGCTCCTGCTCCGCCCGCTGCATCACGTACCGGTCCGCGACCGCCTTGAGGACCGCGCACTCCAGCCGCGTCTCGTGCGGTACGACGAGCTCGGCTCCGTATCTCGTCAGCCGCCCGGTGCCGAACGCCGCGCGCGTGGCGGACTCGGCGGCCGTGCAGAAGCGGCCGATGAGCTGGCTGGTGGCGTCCTTGAGGCGGGCCTGCGCGACCGCCGAGCCGTCGTAGCCGTGCGGCCACCACTCCTCGTCCTGGAGCCGGTCGAGGGCTGCGGCGAGCTCGACGGGGTCGGTGTCCGCGGGCACGTACCGCCCTATGGCGACCGCGAAGACCGCCTGCCGCTCCGGCTCCGCGTGCAGGCAGTTGGGGTCGATGTGGCCCGCGTGCAGACCGTCCTCGACGTCGTGCACCGAGTACGCCACGTCGTCCGCCCAGTCCATGACCTGGGCCTCGAACGTGATCCGGCTGCCCGGTGCTTCCTTGCGGACCCAGTCGAAGACGGGCCGGTCGTCCTCGTAGACACCGAACTTGGGCGACTTGGGGTCGTCCGGGCGGGCGCCGCGCGGCCAGGGGTACTTGGTCGCCGCGTCCAGGGTGGCGCGGGTGAGGTTGAGGCCTACGGAGCCCTCAGGGGTGAACCTCTTGGGTTCGATCCGGGTGAGCAGGCGCAGGGACTGGGCATTGCCCTCGAAGCCGCCGCAGTCGTCCGCGAACTCGTTCAGCGCCTGTTCGCCGTTGTGGCCGAACGGGGGGTGGCCGAGGTCGTGGGAGAGACAGGCGGCTTCGACCAGGTCCGGGTCGCAGCCGAGCGCTGCGCCCAGCTCTCGGCCGACCTGGGCGCACTCCAGGGAGTGGGTGAGGCGGGTGCGGGGGCTGGCGTCCCACGCGGACGAGTTGCGCTCGCCCGGTGTGACGACCTGGGTCTTGCCGGCGAGTCTTCTCAGGGCCGAGGAGTGCAGTACGCGTGCGCGGTCGCGTTGGAAGGCGGTTCGGCCTTGGCGTTTGTCGGGCTCTGCGGCCCAGCGGGCGACTGACGTCGGGTCGTAGCCGGGGGGTGGGGTGTCGTTGTTGCCTTCCATGACTCGACAGTAAGCGGAGGCAGTGACAAATGGGGTGCGGCTGTTCGTCTGCCGGGTGCTCTTATATGGCGAGTGCGGGTTGGGTGTGGCTGGTCGCGCCGTTCCCCGCGCCCCTGAGGTCGGCGGCCAGAACCGGCGTTGACAATGCCTGGTCGTAGCGGTGCAGCAAGAGGTTGGCCATTGCTGGGTGCGTTCCCAAGGGGGCCGAGGCGATCCAGGGGGCCTGTTCCGCGCACTCTCTCGCGAAGCGGCCGGGGGCCGTGAAGTACGACGCTACGGCTACGCGGTGGCGGGCTTGAGAGGCCAGTACGGCCAGGGCTTCGGGGATCGTCGGGGCCGCCGTGCTTGCGTAGGCGGGGAGGACGGGGACGCCCAAACGCTCGGAGAGCAGGGCGGCCGTGTGGTTCGTGTCCGTCTGGGAGTCCGGGTCTCGGGAGCCGGCCGCGGCGAGGATCACGGCGCTCTCTCGACGAGTGGCCGTGTCCATGCGCATGCGCCAACCGGCCTCGATCAGGCGGGCCTGGAGGGCGTCCACCAAGAGGGGGTGCGGGCCTAGCGGCGCGGCCACGCGCGTGCGTGCCTGGGGCTGTGCGGCCATCTCGGGGATGTCCCGCTTGACGTGGTAGCCGCGGCTGAGGAGGAGCGGGACGAGGACCGCCCGCGCGGTGCCGAGGGCAGCGAGCGTGTCGGGGAGCGCGGGTTCGTTCAGCTCGATGTGGCCGAGGTGGACGGGCAGGCCCGGGCGCAGGGCGCGGACGCGGTCCAGGAGCGTGCGTACGGTGCTCAGCGCGCGCGGGTCGCGGCTGCCGTGGGCCACGACGACGAGGGCCGGGGGCCGGGGGCGCCGGGTGCCGTCGAGGGCCACGAGGCTGAGCTGGCTGGCCAGTTGACTGCCGATCCGGTTCATGAGGTGCGCCGTACTGTCGAGGTGGGCGGTCGTGGACTCGTCGCGGTGCAGGTTCGACGGCGTCATGCACCGATGGTGGCGGTACGAGGTTGCCGCCCCGTTGCACCGGAATGACGCGTCTTTTCGCGCGGTTCACGGTGGGGTGCAGGGGGTGTGTGAGGTGACGTGACCTGGAGTTTCACCTCCCGTAGTGAACCTGGTCACGTGTCGGGGGCCGAACCGTACGGCCTGACAGGACGTCTCTGAGTGTCGAGCGACCGACCGGAAAGGGGCCGTGCGATGCGCCGACCGAGGCTGCGGGCATGGAAGCCGCGCGCACCGAGGCTGCGCCAGCCGCGACTGCCACGCACGCGTGCCGGGCAGCGGCGGCTGGTGCAGGCCGTGATGGCCGGGTGCGTGCTCGCGCTGCTTCCGTCGACCTGGATGTACGTCGTGACGGGTGACCGGCTGCGCACGGTCGCGGACGTGCCGCGCACCGAGGTCGCGGTCGTCTTCGGCGCCGGCCTGTGGGACGGCGAGCCGTCGCCGTACCTCGCCAACCGCCTCGACGCGGCGGCGCAGCTGTACCGCGCGGGCCGTATCGAGGTCGTCCTCGTCACCGGCGACAACAGCCGCGAGGACTACGACGAGCCGGACGCCATGCGGACGTACCTGACGAGGCATGGCGTCCCGGACGGGCGGATCGTCAGCGACTACGCCGGGTTCGACACCTGGGACTCCTGCGTCCGCGCCAAGAAGATCTTCGGCGTGGACAAGGCCGTACTGATCAGCCAGGGCTTCCACATCCGGCGGGCGGTCGCGCTGTGCCAGGCCGCGGGCGTGACGTCGTACGGCGTCGGGGTGGACGCCAAGCACGACGTGACCTGGTACTACGGCGGTACGCGGGAGATCCTCGCGGCGGGGAAGGCCGCGCTGGACGCGGTGTTCGAGCCGGATCCGCGGTTCCTCGGGCCGAAGGAGGCGGGGGTGAAGCGGGCGCTGACCGAGGCCCGTTGAGCGCACTCTAGGCTTGGCGGGGTGAACGATCACGAGTTCGGTTACCGCTGGGGCCATTCCGCGCTCATCCTCGACCTCGACTTCGGTCCCGACGTCGGCATGGATTCGGGCGTCGGCCCGGGCGCGTCGCTGCGGGTGTCCCGACCCGGTGATCCGACGCCGGCCGCGGCGGACCTCCCGCTCGTCGACGTGAGCCTCATGGGTGCGGGGACCGGCTGGTCGGGGCCGCGTTTCAGGGGTACGGCGCTGGGGGCGCGGCTGCGCTATCGCGCGCACCGGGCGACCTACGGCGACGGATGGCATCACCTGACCGTCGAACTGGCCGATCCGCGGGGCGGGTTGAGGGTGTTCGCCGAGTACTCGTCGCCGGACGGGGTCGCGGTGCTGCGCTCGCGAGTGCGGGTGCGCAATGAGGGCGACGCAGCGGTGACGGTCCGTTCCGTCGGCAGTCTGCTGCTCGGCGGGCTGCCCTCCCCCGACGTACTGGACGCGCATCGGGCCCGCAACGACTGGCTCGCCGAATGCCGTTGGTACGCCGAGCCGTTGCGGGCGTCGGTGCCGGACATCGGGCGGGATGTGCACGAGCACGACTCGCGGGCCGCGCTGCGGCTGACCGGGCGGGGCAGCTGGCCGACCGACGGTCATCTGGCGATGGGCGCGCTCACCGACCGTACGGACGGGCGGTGTTGGCTGTGGCAGGTCGAGTCGGCGGCGGGCTGGGCGTGGGACGCGGGCGAGGCGCCGGCCGGGCGCACGTACGTGGGGCTGAGCGGGCCGACGTACGACGAGCACGGCTGGAGTCAAGTACTGGGCCCGGGCGAGGAGTTCGCGTCGGAGTACGCGGCGCTCGCGTTGGGGGACGGGTTCGACGGGGCGGTGGGGGCGCTGACGGAGTACCGCCGCCGGGTGCGCCGACCACATGCTGATCACGACCAACTCCCGGTCGTCTTCAACGACTACATGAACACCCTGATGGGCGACCCGACCACCGAGAAGCTGCTTCCGCTGATCGACGCGGCGGCCTCGGCGGGCGCGGAGTACTTCTGCGTGGACGCCGGTTGGTACGACGACTCGGCCGACGGCGGCTGGTGGGACAGCGTGGGGGCCTGGCAGCCGTCGGGGCGGCGCTTCCGCGGGGGCATCCAGGAGGTTCTGGGGCGGATTCGGGAGCGGGGGATGGTGGCGGGGGTTTGGCTGGAGCCGGAGGTGGTGGGTGTACGGAGTCCTGTGGCGGGGGCGGGAGTTCCTGTGGCGGGGGCCGGTGCGGAGGCAGAGGCGGGCTTGGAGGCAGCGGCGGGAGCGTTGCCGGATGACGCGTTCCTGCGTCACGTCGACGGCACTCGTGTCACCGAACAGGGCCGTCACCAGCTGGACTTGACCCACCCCGCGGCCCGGGCTCACCTGGACGCCACCGTCGACCGGATCGTCGGCGAGTGGAGGGTGGGCTATCTGAAGCTGGACTACAACATCACGACGTCGGCGCCGGGGCTGCTCGACCATTCGCGGGCGTGGCGGGCCTGGTTGGCGTCCGTCCTGGACCGGTATCCGTCCCTGGTCGTCGAGAACTGCGCGTCCGGTGGCATGCGGATGGACGGCGCGTCCCTGTCCGTCACCCAGCTCCAGTCGACCTCGGACCAACAGGATCCGGTCCGCTACCCACCGATCGCGGCGGCGGCGCCGACGGTCGTCCCGCCGGAGCAGGGGGCGGTGTGGGCGTACCCCCAACCGTCCTTCTCCGACGCGGAGATCGGCTTCACGCTCGGCACGGCGATGCTTGGGCGAGTTCATCTGTCCGGCCATCTGGACCAGATGACGGAGCGTCAACTGGAGCTGGTGCGGGAGGCGGTGGCGACCTACAAGGCGATTCGGGGTGACCTGCGTACGGCGGTGCCGTTCTGGCCGCTGGGGCTGCCGGGTTGGACGGACGAGTGGGTCGCGGTGGGGTTGCGGGCGCCGGTGGAGGGGGCGACGTATGTGTCGGTGTGGCGGAGGGACGGCGGGGGTGACGGGGTCGGCGATGAGATCGAACTGGTGCTTCCGGTGGGGCACTTGGTGGGGCGGGCGGATGTCCGGTGCGAGGTTCTGCACGCGACCGATGCCGATGGGGCCGTGGCTTGGGATGCGGCGGCCGGTCTCCGCGTGACGATGGCGACGGCACCGGCGATGGCGCTGATCCGGCTCACGTGATCTGGTTCATCTGATCCGGCTCACCTGATCCGCCAGTCCCCGCTCTCGATCAACTTCCCCTGGCCACGCAGGTGTTCGGCGACGGTCGGTGCGGCGACGTACACCCACGCGCGGACCGTCTGCCCGGCGCTGCCCCCGTCGCACCGCACCCCGCGCTCGACCCGCTCGTACAGGTTGCTCGGGTCGCCCGGCGCGTACTCCTCCAACCGGTCGAGGGCGGCGAGGAGTTCCTCGTAGTGGGCCGGCAGGGCGGTCACCAACTCCCCGTGCACGACCCCGCCCGGCGCCTCCACGGCGTACGGGTAGCCGGGGCCGTCGTAGAGGACCGCGCCGGTCAGGCGAGCCGGGGTCTCGGAGTGGATGCGGCCGCGCAGGAACGGGTCGTGGTTGACCTCGCCGGGGCGGAGGGTGCCGTAGACGAAGAACGGGAGGGTCACAGAAAAGATTCTCTCTCCCCACACTCTTCCTCACATTCTTCCTCGGACGCGGTATGGACATGACATCGCCGGGCTTCTTAAATCTTGGTCAGCACCAGCGCGCACCTCCCCCACACGCGCCCGTTGGCGCCTTCCCGAGGAGACCGATGAGCCCGATACGCCCGCACCTCCGTGGTTCCCGTCGTCTCGCCACCGCCGGAGTGGCGGTCACCAGCGCCGCCCTGCTGGCCGCCGCGCTGTCCCCCGCCGCCCAGGCGGCCGACAGACCGACCAGGGCCACCGCGATCGACAACGCCGTGTCCGCGCTCGTCGCGCACGCGTCGGCGCTCGGACTCGACTCCGCGCAGAGCACGTCGGTGCGGGATGTGATCGTCGACAAGGACGGCACGCAGCACGTCCGCTACGACCGCACGTACCGCCAACTGCCCGTACTGGGCGGTGACTTCGTGGTCCACCTGGCGGCGGACGGGACGTACCGCAGCGCGAACCGGGCGACGAGGAGCCGAATATCCCTGGCCTCGATCACGCCCTCGGTGTCCGCCCCGAAGGCCGCCGACATCGCGACGAACGCGCTGCGGGCCGCGAACCTGGGCGAGACGTTGAAGAGACTGACGGCCAAGCCCCAGTTGGTGGTTGACGCCCTGCACGGCACGCCGAAGCTGGCGTGGCGGACCAATGTGGTCGCGCAGGACTCCCTCGGCAACCCCGTCGCGCGCACGGTGATCACGGACGCGCGCAGCGGGGCGCAGATCGACGCGTGGGACAGCATCGAGACGGCGAGCGGGGACGGGCAGTCGCTGTACGGCGGGACGGTGCCGCTGGAGACGACGGTGTCCGGGTCGACGTACCAGCTCAAGGACCCCAACCGCGGGAACACGTACACCGGGGACGCGGCGAACAAGACCGACCTGTGCATCTTCGGTATCTGCATCGTGCGGGCGCCGTCCACGGTCTTCACCGACGCCGACAACCACTGGGGCACGGGGGCGACTTCGGACCGTGCGTCGGCGGCGGTGGACGCGCAGTACGGGACCAACGAGACGTGGGACTACTACAAGAACGTGCACGGCCGGAACGGCATCGCGGGCGACGGCAAGGGCTCGTACAACCGGGTGCACTACGGCACCAACTACAACAACGCGTTCTGGGACGACAGTTGCTTCTGCATGACGTACGGCGACGGTGACGGGACGACGTTCGGGCCGCTGGTGGCGCTGGACGTGGCCGGCCACGAGATGACCCACGGCGTCACCTCCAAGACCGCCGCGCTGACGTACTCGGGCGAGTCCGGCGGGCTGAACGAGGCGACGTCCGACATCCTCGGCACGATGGTCGAGTGGTACGCCAACAACCCCTCCGACAAGGGCGACTACCTGATCGGCGAGAAGATCGTCCGCTCCGGCTTCGGCAAGGCGGCCCTGCGCTTCATGGACAAGCCCTCGAAGGACGGCAACTCGGCGGACTCCTGGAGCAGTTCGGTCGGCAACCTCGACGTCCACTACTCCTCGGGCGTGGCCAACCACTTCGCGTACCTCCTCGCGGAGGGCAGCGGCGCAAAGACCATCAACGGCGTCGACTACAACTCCCCCACCTCCAACGGCTCCACCCTCACAGGCATCGGCCACGACAAGGTGGGCGCGATCTGGTACCGGGCGCTGACGGTCTACATGACGTCGTCGACGAACTACGCGGGGGCGCGGACGGCTACGTTGAACGCGGCGAAGGACCTTTATGGGGCGGGGAGTTCGGAGTATGGGGCTGTGGGGGCGGCTTGGAGTGCGGTGAACGTGTCGTGAGGTGAGTCGACTCCAGGCGCGAGTTGTGATTGCCCCGATACGGCGTCGAGGCGGCCGCAGATAGGTGTCAGCGTCTTCGCCGACGTCTGACTCCGCCTCCAGCGAGACGGCACGCCCTACTGCGACGAACCACCACCGGCGCCGCCCTCGTCGTTGACGTCACCGTCAACGAATGGTGTCAGACACCATCGAGGCCTCCTCAGCACAAGCTGAGGAGGCCTCAGGTCCGCAGAAGGAAAGTTGAGCGGCAGCCCTGTTCACCACTGACGCCACCTATCGGTGATCGCATAGCGATTCACGCCCTGGCGGGCTGCGAGCTCACCAACATCAACCCCACTCTCAGTCAATACTTCATCGATGAACAGGCAGATTTGCTCTCGCTCGTCGGTGTCGATGCTGCCATCCGTCGCTTCCTGGTTCACCCTGTTCAAAGCCAGAACAGCCTGTTCAACAACGCCGAGGATCTGCGTGTCCGATGCAGTCCCCAGTTGCTGCGCCTCGACTTCGAAGGCTGCCAGAGCGGCGTCGACTGTCTCCAGGAAACGTTCGGAGTAGGCACCCAAGAAGGATGCGCAGTCAGCGCTCAGCGTGCCATCAGCGACCGCTCGGGCTTCTTTCGCCATTTCGCTTCGCCAGTACTCAGAAGGTCTTTCAGCCATGGGAAAATCCTACCGCCCGTTTTACCACTTGTGATCCAGAGGTGCCCTCAGCGCACCCCGCGCCCACCTATCACTCCGAACCGAACGACGAAGATTGCCTACGGAGCTTGGGCGTTTATCCGATTCAAGAGCGTCCCTCCACCAATTCCACCATAATAATCGATCAGGCTTTGCTCATGGTCATATATCTCCTTCTCGTTCCCATTCGGAATCTCGATCCAGTCAAGCTCGCTGACATCAGAAGACTTGTACCCAGAACTTTTTACAGCGTGACGGTCATCACTGAACGCGCGATGGACTCTACGGTGAATCGTGTTCGTCCTCGTCGCAGACCCCACGTACACCATTCCGTCCTTCATCTTGATGATGTAGACACCCTGAGTGTCAGGAACGTCCAACCGGCCAGTGGGTGACTGAGATCCAAACGTTCGACACCCGCTGTTGTGAACAAGTACCGGCGTCTCGCCCGCCAGCACATAGTACGTGTGCAGGTCGTCCACAGTCAGGTTGTACGTTCGCGCGTGCTGGGCGAACCCTCGGTTCCCGGTGACGATGACGGTATCGCCTTCGTCGGTGCGCAGTGTCATGCCCGGCTTGAGGTCGCCCGCTGTGATCCAGTCCCGTTCGGACGGCGACCAGAACGGGTGCTCATGGGTTGCCGTGAGTTTCTCGATGCCATTCTCCGTGGCGATCGAGAGTTCGTTGAAGTACTTGTCGCCATCCGTCCGGATGAGGCGGGTGACCTTGCGGGGGCCGGTTTCTCCGGTCTTCGGGTCCGTTGCCTGGACAGTGTCTCCGACCTTGATGTCCTCGATGTCTTTTGTTCTGCCGTCGGCCATGAGGACGTCCGTGCCGGCGAGGAAGCACTTGCACCCGCCCTTCGTTCCCTTTCCGGCACCGCTGAGGCCGCCGGGGCCCTCACCAGCACCTCCGGTGATGAAGGCCAGGGCAGCCACTGCCGCCATCAAGTGCGGCACCTGGCTGCCGCATCCGCTGTCGTGACCGAGGCTCATGCATGCAAGGACCTTGAGATGCGTGAGAATGCGCTCGTTCGCCGCCTCTTCCTCAGCATCCTGAGCACTCGACAGGCAACTGCTGTCGCCACCGTCCCAACAAAACGTTTTGATCTCGCGGTAGAGACTGTCCGCATATGCGTTGGCGTTCTTCCACTTGCGGTCCACGAAGACGCCCGGGTACAGCTCGACGTACTTCTTCTTGAACGCGGGTGGCAGGACGTTCCCCGCGTTGCTCGCGGCCTGATAGTTCTGCGAATACCTGGGCGGCCCCGACGAAGCCGGGTGCGTCGGTGTTCTGTTCTCGTGGTTCGGGGACGCTCGTGTCGGGCAGTCGATGTCGGCGCACAGGCCGGTCGGGTCGCTCGTCGAGACCGGGCTGTTGTTCGCGTAGGCGTACCCGTTCATCTGCAGCGGACTGGTGATGTCGATGATCGGGTCCGCCGACAGGAAGCGGCCTGAGTTCTGGTCGTACTCTCGGGCGCCTATGTGCGTCAGGCCGGTCGCCGCGTCGTCGACGCCCACGCCGAGGTAGCTCCGCTTGTTCGGCCAGTTCGTCGGCTTCGGGCCGCGGGCCTCGCCGTACGGCTTGAAGGCTCGGCGGGTGACCGGCTGGCCGGTGGACAGGTCCACTGTCGTGTTCGCTGTGCCCAGGTGGTCCGCGAGCAGGACAGTTAGCTTGTGGCCCGTCGTCGAGCCGTTGGTGGTCGTGCGGACCACCGTCGGGGCGCCGGGCTGGGCGTACGAGCGGGCGGCTCGGGTGATGGTGCCCGTCGCGGACGTGGTGAGTTCGGTCTCGCCGAGGTACAGGGTCGAGCCTGAAGGCGAGTTCTCCAGGAGGCGGTTGCCGTCGGTGTCGTAGACGTAGGTCGTCTTCTTGCCGTCGTCCGTGATCGAGTCGAGTTTGTTCTCGGAGGACCAGACCAGGTTCTGGGTGGTGGCGGCGAGGTCGCGGACCGTGGTGTTGCCCGTCGCGTCGTACGTGTAGACGCCGCCCCGGCCGGAGGGGGTGGAGCTGGCCCACGCCATCGTGTGCGGCTGGGTCTCGTACGCCGGAGTCGTCGGCGTCGCCGGGACCGTGTGGCCGTAGCCGTAGGTGATCGTGCCGTCCTGGTCCGTCACCTTGGCCCGGTTGCCGAGCCAGTCGAAGGTGTACGACTGGCGGTAGGCCGTCGCGCCCGTGGAGATCGTGGACGTGTCCGGGGCGGCCGCCGCGAGCGTCGAAGTCAGGGAGTCGTCCGGGGTCGACGTATCCGTCACCTCGTCCGGGGCATCGGCGACCGGCCCCGAGGAGAACGCGTACGTGGTGCGGTATCCCCACGTCGTGCCGTTGGCGGCTTTGCAGCCGGTGCCCTTGTTGTCCGGCGTGATCTTCGACGTCCAGGCGTGCGCCAGCTCGCCCATCACGTCGTAGGTGAAGCACTGGGTGTCCCAGGTGTCACCCGTCGCGTCGCTGAGCTTGCGGGCGTTGGAGGTGATCGTGCCGGACGCGTCGTAGGAGTAGGAGGAGTCCGAGATGCGGTTCGGGGCTGCCGTCTCACGGTCCGCGACCGTGCGTTCGAGGCGGCCCGTGTGGGGGTCGACGAAGTTCGTCGTCCAGACGCGGTAGGGCTGGGAGCCGGAGACCGTGCGCAGCACTTCGCCGTACGGCGAGTACGTCGCGTCGGCCGTGTACCAGGCCAGGCCCGAGGTCGACTCCACGAGGCCGTCGTTGTTGTAGCGGGTGACGACCTTTTCCCGTGGCAGTCCGCCCACGGCCGGCAGCGTGACCGACTGCTGTTTCCCGGTCGGTGTGTAGGAGTAGGCGTAGGCGTATGTGCCGGCGAGGCCCGTCGTCATGGAGTTGGCGGGGACGACCGTCTCGCTCCCGGTCACGTTGTACTCGGCGTCATAGCCGGTGACGCGGTTGACGTAGTCGCCGTTGTCCGTGTGCCGGGTGGAGCTGGACGGCCGGCCGATGCCACCGGGTGCGTCGTCGTAGGTGTACTCCTTGACGGGCGTGGCGGTGACGGAATCCCGCCTCACCCCCGTGACACGCCCGAGCAGGTCGTACTCCGTGAAGGTCTCCTGCCCGCGCGCGTTCTTCACGTGGTCGGGACGGTCTGCGGCGTCGTACCACGTGTCCGTGGTGCCCGTGTCGGGATCGCTCGTGGAGGTCACTCGACCGCGCGCGTCGTACACGGACGACCAGACATTGCCCGCGGGGTCGGTGACCTTGTACTGGTTGCCCCGGGCGTCGTACTCGTACGTGGTCGTGCGTCCCGCTGTCGCGCTGGAGGCGTCCTTGGTGAAGTGCTTGACCGATGTGACCCGGCCGAGGGCGTCGACATACGTTCTCGTCCTCGGGGCGGTGGAACCCGGTGGATCCACCGTCGTGCTGACTTCGTCGTGCCACGTGAACGTCGCGTACTTGTACCCGCCGTCGTTGTAGACCGACGCTCGAGCCTCGCGCTCCAGGCCGTCGTAGCGGTACTGGGTCCAGCTCGGGATCAGTGCCTTGGACCTGGGTTGGAAGAGCCCTGTAGCCGGCTCGCCCTTCGCGAGGTAGGCGCTGGTCCGCTGGGCGACCACGCCGTGGTCGTTGTAGTCGGTGTCCGTGATGATCCGGCCGGGGCCATGGGCCTCGGTCTGCTTCTGGACCTCGCGCATCAGACCGTCGTAAAGGGTGATCTCACGCAGGTAGGTGCCGTCGTCCTTCAGCGAGTCGACGGTCACCGCCGCGGGGCGGTTCTCACTGGACGTGGCGATGGCCGGCTGGTAACTGATGACGACGACCGGCGACTTGCCGGCCGAGGAGCGCGACGGGGACCAGCCCTTCACCAGACGCCCGAGCGCGTCGTACTCGCTGCGTGTCACGCGGCCGTTGGGGTCGGTGACGGTCAGCGGAAGACTGCGGCCCGGGTCGAATGTCGTAGTGGTGGCCTGTCCCTTGGCGTTGATCAGCTTGGTCGCGGTGACCGGACCGCCCGCCTCGGGCGTGTACTGCGTCTCGGTGGGGCCCTCGCCAGGCTTGGCGACGGTGCGGAGCCGGCCGAGGTCGTCGTAGGTCATGTCGGTGGCGACGGAGTACGAGGTGCCGGCCCCGTTGATCTCGGCCACCGCGGTGGCCGTCCCCTTGGTCGGCGTCGCGCCGTAGGCCAGCCCGTCGTAGGTGTTCCGTACCGCCGACTTGAGCTTGGTGGCCGGATCGGCGGTTGCGTAGGCGGCACAGGACGTGCCCGTGGTGCGCTGTTCCTTCGGCAGACCGATCAACCAGACCGACGTGTTGTTCACGTACGACGTCACCGTGCAGGTCTGGTCGGAGAGCGTCTCGGACGAACCGCTCGGCTTGACGACGGCTGTCTCCACCTGAGTGGGAAGGCCGTAGGTGTCATCGACCTCGGTGAGCGTACGCACAGCGCGCCAACTGGTGCCGACCGTCTGGATCTCGTCCGTTCGTTTGACGCCCGTACGGTGGGCGAGCAGCGGTTCCCCGGCGGTGCCGTCCTCGTTCTCCCGGGCGCGGGAGGCAGTCTGCTTGGACCACGGGTAGTTCAGTGAGCTCTTGAGGATCTTGCCGTCGGAGTCGACGTAGGTGATGGTCTCCGCTGTCATTCCGGCGTACTGCGGTGCGTCGTCCGACAGCAGCGTGTACTTCCCCGTGGAGTCCTTCACCTCGCCGCCGATGCCCTGGAAATAGCGCGTGACGGACTGCGACTGCGCCTGCGGGACACCCGGTTCGGAGCTGGACTTGCTGCCCTTGGTGGCCTTGACCTGCCGGTATCCCCGCCAGTCGCTGTACGTCCGCAACGAGGGGCGGCTGAACTCGTCGTCGCTCTTGGCCCACGCCGGCCCCGAGTACTCGTACTTGCTGACGACCGGCTTGCCGTGGGAGGTGACCTTGTCGATCTCGGTGACGCTGTCGACGACGTACTTGTTGAACCATGCCTTCGCCGGGGTCTTCTCGTCACCGTCGGGTGACCAACGCACCGGATAGCAGGTTCCGTTGTTCTTGCCCTTGTCCTGAGCGGGCTCGCTCGCGCAGCCGCCGGTGTACTCGATCTCGATGTCGCCGCCGTACTCGGTGGAGACCACGCCGATGCGAGGACGAGTGAAGCCGGGCCGTTGATCACTCGCCCCGGTGCGTACCAGATTGGGCAGCTGACGGTCCTTCAGCCGGTCCTTCAGCGGGGAGGTCGAGCCGACCGAGTACCGCCCGAAACTGATGCCGTCCTCGGACTGGAGGGTGCCGGTGGTGTCACCGGGTCCGTAGCCGGTCCGCGTGAGCGAGTTGAGCCACAGGCCGGGCGACGTGTCGTACCAGTCCTCGGGGAACGACTGGTGAAGCGTGTACTTGTCGACCAGGCCCAGGCCGCTCTGCCCGGCACGGGCGGCCTTCGTCGTGACCGTGTCCAGGCGCAACTGTGTCCAGAAGGACGGGAATGACGGGCAGAGCTTGGAGTTGGACTTGCAGTTGAGGTTGCCGGGCGTGTCCCACCAAGGTCGGTACGCCCCTGGGTCGTCGGTCTTGGCGAAGTTGGTCGCATCGCACGCGGCAACGGACGTCAGGCAACGCTGCTCGGCACCGAAGTTCACCGTCGCGGACGGCTTGGTGAGGCTGTCCGGGCGCATGCCGTACTCGATCGAGGCCGGAGAGGCATAACGGTCGTACTGCTCGGGCGACGTGAACGTCTTGCGTACGGCGTAGTAGTTCGTCTCCTGCTTCCAGTTGACGATCATCGTGTTGCCGTGGACGTCGACGACCTTGTCCAGTCCCCACCGCCATGCCTGCTTCTTGCCGCGCGACAGGGCGGCGCGTGGAGTGGAGGTAGGGGGCGAGACCGATGCCGTCGGCGACCGAGTGCAACCATGACCGATCGCTGGGCGCTCGCTCCGGCCGAGGGTGGTGGCGTGGAGGCCGCGCCCCTCGGTCCGGACGGCGTGCTCGCGGGACCGGT
>NZ_JBSFLV010000144.1:0-22683 GCF_053599215.1 Streptomyces sp. NPDC001002
CAGCCGCTCCGCGCGTCGTCCCCCCGCGACGGTCCGAGCAGCCGCTCCGCGCGTCGTCCCCCCGCGACGGTCCGAGCAGCCGCTCCGCGCGTCGTAAACGCCTTCCGCCCAGCGCGAACCGGCACTGCCCGAAAGTGTGAATGCCCCTGATGCCACGGCGTGTCGCGGACGCGGGACCCGCACCCTTCGACGTCAGGAACGGTGTGGCGGACAGCAGGGGGCGGATGTGGCGAGGCGGCAGTGGCCGACGGAGTTGGGGGACCGGGCCCGCTACCTCTTCGACAGCACGCTGGCCCGCAGCACCGGTGCGCTGCTGGGCTGGCTGAGCGCGTGCTGTCTCGCGGTGGTCGTACCCGTCAGCGCGCTGCTGGTGTGGACGGACCCGAAGGCTCCGCGGTCCCTGTCGGGGCGGCTCACGGACGTATGGCGCACCAGCGCGGAGACCCTGCGTCTGGGCGGGATGACCGGCGCGCCCCTGCGCATGCTGCTCTCCGCGCTCCTCGGCCTGATCGCCCTGCTCTGCGTCTCGACCCTGGTGGGCGTGATCACCACCGGGCTCGGCGACCGGCTGACCGAACTGCGCCGAGGCCGCTCGACGGTGCTGGAGCGGGAGCACGCGGTCGTACTCGGCTGGTCGGACCAAGTCTTCACGGTGGTCGGCGAGTTGATCGCCGCCCGGGCCGGGCGCAGGGGAGTGGTCGCCGTGCTCGCCGACCGCGACACCGCGGAGATGGAGGCGCGGCTGCGGGCCTCGCTCAGCGTCCGCGGCCGGGCCCGTCTCGTATGCCGTACCGGATCGCCGACGGACCCCCAGGCCCTCGCGCTGGTGGCCCCGGCGTCGGCCGGCTCGGTGCTGGTGCTGCCGACCGAGGACGCCGACGCGGACCTTCAGGTCGTACGCGTCCTGCTGGCCCTTCGCGCACTGCCCGCCGTGCAGGACCCAGCGCCCGTGGTCGCCGCGGTGCGTGACCCGCGCTACTTGCCGGCCGCACGACTGGCGGCTGGTCCGCGCGGCACGGTCCTGGAGTCCGACCTGGCCACGGCCCGCCTGCTGGTACAGGCATCCCGGCGCCCCGGACTGCCGGCGGCGCTGCGGGACCTGCTTGACTTCCACGGAGCCGAATTCCACATCCTCGACGCCACCGACCTGGCTGGACTGACCTTCAGGGAGGCCGCTCTCCGCTTCGAAGAGGCCTGTCTCGCGGGGCTGTTACGGGACGGCGGCCGACCTCTGCTCGCGCCGCCGACGGAGACCGTCCTCTCGCCGACGGACCGACTGGTCGTCGTCGCGCACGACGACACCGATCTCCCGTCCACCGACTGCCGCGAGCACGTCGATCCCACCGTCTTCGCAGCGCCCGGTCCGCGCCCCGACAGACCCACACGCACACTGCTGCTCGGCTGGAACCGCCGTACCCCATTGGTCGTTGACACCCTGCGCCGGACCGGCGAGCCGGGATCCGTCATCGACGTGGTCGTCGGCCCGGACGACACACCGCCGGAGGAACAGCCCGCGCGACTCGACGTGGTCCTTCGAATTGCCGACCCGGTCGACCCCGAAACACTGCGCGCCCTCGACCTGTTCGACTACGACAGCATCGTTGTCTCGGGACCGGACGCCGACGCGGGCCCCGAACGGCCCGACGACCGGACCCTGTTGACCCTCCTCATGCTGCGGTCACTGGAGGAGGAGGCGGGCCGGGCGCTGCCGGTGGTGGCCGAACTGCGCGACCACCGCAGCCGCCCGCTCGCCCCCTTGGGCCCGGCCTCCGACGTGGTGGTGCGGGGCGAACTCACCGGTCTGTTGATGGCGCAGATCTCCCACAACCCCGCGCTGGCCCCGGTGTTCGAGGAAGTCTTCGCTCCCCGCGGCGCCGCGCTCGCTCTGCGCCCGGCGGGCGACTATGTGCGGCCCGGCTGCGACGCGTCCTTCGCGACGGTCGTGGCCGCGGCACTTGAGCGCGGCGAGTACGCGATCGGCCACCGCGGGCAAGGCCAGGACACCGCGCGCCGCGACGACGGATTCAGGCTCGGCCCGCGCAAGACCGACCAGCGCGTGTGGACGGCCGAGGACGAGATCCTCGTACTGATCTCTGCTGCCGGCGGGCACGACACCGTGGTCGGCGGGCTCGACGGCGTACCCGGGATGCGGCGAGCGCACGAAGGCGGCGACGCGCCGACCGGCGTACCGCCGGCCTGACACCGGCGCTCCGCTCAGCGGCTTCAGTAGCCCAGGCTGGTCGTGTAGGCGCACTCGGTGTAGATGTAGCCGGGCGTCAGCTTGGCGGTGTCCGAGGCCGGGGACTTGCCGAGGCCGGTCTGGGACTTGTGGACGAAGTAGGTGGTGCCGGCGGGCAGTCGGATGGTCTTCTGCGGGTAGTTCTTGCCGCTGTCGCTGCACGGTTCCGAGGCGGACCCGAGAGAGGTGAGCAGCGAGGAGTAGGTGGAGCAGCTGCCGCAGGCCTTGAGACTGAAGCTGCCGGTCACCGGGCCGGTGTACATGACGGTGATGTCGTCGGGGCTGTCGTTCTTGACCGTGACGGTGATGCTGCCGCCCGATCGGGTGGTCGGCAGGCTCTTGCCGGCCGCGGGCACCGTCTCGGCGACCTCCGCTGCGATGGCTATCTTGCGGGCACGACTGCGGTTCGCGCTCCCGGGGTTGTCCTTGATGAACTTGTTCATGGAGGTGATGGCCTCGCTGAAACTGCCCTCCTTGTACTGGTCCACCCCGCAGTTGTACGTGCCCGACGCCGCGCTCCGGTCGGCGCGATCGGCGTTCTGGTCGAGAGCGTCGCTCAGCGCGGCCTGCTCCGAGGGCACGCTACGAATCTGCGTGGAGAGGGTGTCCAGGCGTTCGACGGCCGCGCACGGATTGTTGCCGCGCACGGACTTGACCGCCTTGCCGACCTCGGCGGCGATCGCGGGCTCGACCTTCTTCGCCTGCTCGGAGTCCGGGAACGTCGACAGCAACTCGCCGAACTGCGTGGGCCAGTCCGCGTTGCGGCCGCTCAGCGACACTGCCGCGCACTCGTAGAGGGAGGTGGCCAGCCGGTCGTCGGGCCAAGTGGACAGGGACCCGAGGGTCTTCTTGTCCATGGTGCGCGGGACGGTACGGAGGAACTTCAACGGCGCCACCGCCCCGCAGTAGTTCTCCTCCGCGTAGGGAGCGGCGACGGTGGAGTAGTAGCTCTTGAGGCGGCTCGGCACCTGCGCGGCGGCCCGCGAGGACGGGTGGTCGTCGGTCAGCCCGTGGTAGACGGTCAGCGCCTGGCGGTACTCGGTCTCGGCGAGTTCGAAGGTTCGTGTGCCGCCCGATCTGACCAGCTCGTCCGCCTGGGCCAGTCGGTCCAGGAGCATCTGCTCGATCGCCTCGTCCCGTGCGTCGTCGTACAGCACGACGCCTCCGGCGGGGACGACCAGCAGCACGATGCCGAGCCCGGCCGCGAGCAGGGGATTCGGCGGCCACGCCAGCCGTGTGCGCAGGCCGAGCCACGCGCCGTGGGCGGCTGCCGCCAGGAGGAGGATCAAGTACAGCGCGACCAGCGCGCCGGGGACCCCGTTCGGGTCCGCGGGCAGTGCCACGACGAGCAGGAGTGCCGTCGCGGCGAGGCACGCGATCATCAGCCCCCAGCGGCGGACGAGGGCGTACCCGAGTCCCAGCCCACTGAGGTTGAGGAACCCCACCGCGAAGGCCCGCCACGGGTCCGCCGGAGCGGGTGGCGGTGCGGTCGGCATGGGTGGAACGACAAAATCCGGACGCGCCTCATGGTCCCAGGACATGACGGCTCCCCCAGTCAATCACGCCTGAATCTCCCTGAGTTGACAGTGTACGGCCAGTCGCGGGGGCGGGACAGAGGGTGAATCGAAAAGAGGTACGGGTCCGCCGTCCCCCTCCGCGGATTCATACCGGAGCAGTAGCCGGCGACCCGCACGCGTACCGCGGTTTCAGTAGACGGTCCTCCGGATGCGGCAGACGGGAGTGCCAGTAGCCGCACGACGACGGGAGGACCCCTGCCGCGAAAGCCTGGTCGGACAAGCGAGAGCAGATGCGGAGTTCCCCGACGTGGCTACTTTTCTGTATCGACTGGGCCGATTGGCCTTTAGGCGGCGTGGTTACGTCGCCCTCATGTGGTTGGCGGTCCTGGCCGCCGTCGGACTGGGGTCCCTGCAGGCACCGGGAGCCTCCGACGAGGACTTCTCGATGCCGGGCATCGAGTCCCAGAAGGCGTTCGACCTGATGCAGGAGCGGTTCCCCGGCGCGGCCGCCGACGGAGCCACCGCACGAGTGGTGTTCGTCGCCCCCGACGGGTCGAAGGTCACCTCGACCGCCCACAAGAAGGCGATCGAGGAGGCGGTGGACGCCCTCGGCGACGGCTCCCAGGTGGCTGGTGTCGCGGACCCCTTCACGACCAAGGCGGTCAGCGACGACGGCTCCACCGCGTACACGACCGTCACCTACAAGGTGACGTCGTCCGAGATCACCGACGCCAGCCGTACGGCTCTGGAGAAGGCCGCCGACCAGGCCCGGGACGCCGGTCTGACCGTGGAGGAGGGCGGCTCCGCCATGGACAGCGGCGGCGCGCCCGGCGGTGTGGCCGAGTTCGTCGGCATCGCGGTGGCGGCCGTCGTGCTGCTGGTCACCTTCGGCTCGCTGGCCGCCGCCGGGCTGCCGCTGCTGACGGCGATACTCGGTGTCGGCGCGAGCATGTTCACGATCACGATCCTGTCCGACGCCCTCGGTCTGTCGACCAACACCGGCACCCTCGCGATGATGCTGGGGCTGGCGGTCGGCATCGACTACGCGCTGTTCGTGGTCTCCCGCTACCGCGAGGAACGCGCGAACGGACACGCTCCGGAGGAGGCGGCCGGTCTCGCGGTCGGCACGGCCGGCTCCGCGGTGGTCTTCGCGGGCCTGACCGTGATCATCGCGTTGGCCGGTCTGTCGGTCGTCGGGATCCCCATGCTGACCAAGATGGGCCTGACCGCCGCCGGCGCGGTCGTCGTGGCCGTGGTCATCGCCCTGACCGTGGTGCCCGCGCTGCTCGGCTTCTGGCCCAACGCCGTGCTGTCCGGCGCCGCACGAGGCAGGAGCCGGGCCGGACGCCTGCTCCGCCGGCCGAAGTCGGTCAAGTCCGGGGCGCGGGAAGGGGCGTCGGCGATCGACAACCGCGGCACCCGCTGGGCCCGCTTCGTGCTGCGCCACCCGATTCCCGTACTCCTGCTGGGAGTTGTGGGCCTCGGCGTCCTCGCGGTTCCGATGGCCCAGTTGGAACTCGGTATGCCGGGCGACGAGGCCAAGGCGACCTCCACGACCGAACGCCGCGCCTATGACGCCCTCGCGGAGGGTTTCGGCCCCGGCTTCAACGGTCCGCTGACCATCGTCGTGGACGCCAAGGGAAGCGACGACGTCAAGGCCGCGGCGAGCACGATCAGCGACCGGATCGCCGACACGCGAGGCATCGTCTCGGTGACGCCGCCTCGCTTCGACGACGCCGGGGACACGGCCGTGTTCACCGCGACACCGTCGACGGGCCCGACCGACGAGAAGACCAAGGACTTGGTCAAGGCCATCCGCGGTGAACGTCCCGCCATCGAGTCGGCGGCCGGGGCTTCCTTCCAGGTCACGGGCACCACCGCACAGAACATCGACGTCGCCGCAAAGGTCCAGTCGGCGCTGGTGCCCTACCTCGTCACCGTCGTCGGCCTGGCCGTCGTCCTCCTCCTCGTGGTCTTCCGGTCCCTGCTCGTCCCCCTCAAGGCGGCACTCGGCTTCCTGCTCTCGGTCCTCGCGGCCCTGGGCGCCGTCGTCCTGGTCTTCCAACAGGGACACGGCGCGGGCGTGTTCGGAGTGGAGCAGACCGGGCCGATCATGAGCCTCATGCCGATCTTCCTGGTGGGCATCGTCTTCGGACTCGCCATGGACTACGAGGTGTTCCTGGTGTCCCGCATGCGGGAGGCGTACGTCCACGGTGAGCCGGCCAAGGAGGCGGTGGTCTCCGGGTTCCGGCACAGCGCCCGGGTCGTCGTGGCAGCCGCCCTGATCATGATCGCTGTCTTCGCGGGCTTCATCGGCGAGAGCGACTCAATGATCAAGATGATCGGTTTCGGCCTGGCTACCGCCGTGCTCCTCGACGCCTTCGTCGTGCGGATGGCGATCGTGCCCGCCGTCCTCGCCCTGCTCGGCGACCGGGCCTGGTGGCTGCCGAAGTGGCTGGACCGGCGGCTGCCCCGGGTCGACATAGAGGGCGAGGCCCTCGATCGGCGTCCGGCCGACGCCACGGACGGGCATCCCGACTCGGACCCGACCACGGACGAGCCGGTGCAGGCGCGCGTCTGACCGGGCACATCCGGTCGGCGTGGGGCTGCCCGTGACGAGGTCGCGGGCGGCCCCACGCAGCGCTGTGCGCCTCATGTCGTCCACCATGGGGTCGGGACACTTCACCCGGAGAGACAGATGACCACCAGCATGCAGCGCTCCACGAGGCACCGGCACATCGCCACAGACACCGTGATGGCCCTGGCACTGGTCGGCTGCGTCACGCTCGGTTCCTCGATCGCCGTTCACGGCATCACCCAACCGGACCGGTCCTGGCCCGCCGAGGTCCTGGCAGCCGTCATCTGCCTCGCCCAACTGAAGGCCCGCACCCATCCCCGGAGCGCCCTCGTGGTCGCCGCGGTCTGCACGGTGATCACCGTGGCCCTGGGGTACCTGCTGACGCCTCTGCTGCTCGCCCCGCTGATGATCGCCCTGTATCGGCTGGCCGCCGACACCGACCCCAGGACCACACGTCTGTACGGAGCCGCGACCATGGCGGTGGTGGTCGCCACCGCCGTGCTGGACATGCCCACGGGCGACATGATCCTGCTGCGCACCGTCGGCCCCGTGCTGTGGCTGATGCTGCCCCTGGTCGGCGGCAGCCGGGAGCGCCTGCGCCGGCACTACACGGACTCCGTGCAGGCACGCGCCGCGTACGCCGAGCGCACCCGCGAGGAGGAGGCCCGGCTGCGGGTCGCCGAGGAGAGGATACGGATCGCCCGCGACCTCCACGACGTCGTGGCCCATCACATGGCCGTCGCCAACGCACAGGCCGGCACCGCCCGCCACCTCGCTCCCACCCACCCCGAACAGGCGCAGAAACTGCTCGGCGAACTGACCGCCACCACGTCCTCGGCGCTGCTCGAACTCCGGGCCACGGTAGGGGTGCTGCGCCAGCCCGACGACCACGACGGTGACTCCCTGGAACCCGCCCCCGGCCTCGACCGCCTTCCCGAGCTGATCGCGAAGTGCGAGACCGCCGGTGTCGAGGTCACCGTGACGACCGAGGGAGAACCCCGGCCTCTGTCACCGGGCGTGGACCTGACGGCGTACCGGATCATCCAGGAAGCCCTCACCAACGTCACCAAGCACGGCGCGGGCAAGGGCGCGTGCGTCCGCCTCACGTACTCCGACAGCCGCCTGCTGATCTCGGTCACCAATGACGGAACCGGCACTCCCGCGTCGGTCCCGGGCGGGGGCTACGGTCTGATGGGCATGCGTGAGCGGGCGCACTCCGTCGGCGGCGACCTGCTCGCCGGTCCCCGGCCGGAGGGCGGTTTCGAGGTCTCCACCGCCCTGCCGCTGCACTCCCTCGCCCCGGAAGAAGACGAGGCCACCCTGTGACCATCCGTGTCCTGCTCGCGGACGACCAGGCCCTGCTGCGGGGCACCTTCCGGCTGCTGATCGACTCCTGCGCCGACATGGAGGTGGTGGGCGAGGCCGCCAACGGCGAGGAGGCGGTGGAGCTGGCCCGCGTCCATCGCCCCGACCTCGTCCTGATGGACATCCGCATGCCCGGCACGGACGGTCTCGCCGCCACGGCCGCCATCTGTGCGGACCCCGACCTGGCCGGCACCCGGGTTCTGGTCCTGACCACGTTCGAGACCGACGAATACGTGGCCAAAGCACTGCAGTTCGGCGCCAGCGGCTTTCTCGGCAAGCACGTCACCACGGACGCCCTGCTCGCCGGCATCCGCACCGTCGCCGCGGGCGAGGCCCTCCTCTCGCCCGGCGCCACCCGCGCCCTCATCACCCGCTTCCTCACCGCCCAGGCCCCCGGCGTCCTCCTGGCACCCCCGGAACGACTGAACGAACTCACCCCGCGCGAACGCGAACTCACCGCACTCGCGGCCCGAGGCAAGTCCAACGACGAGATCGCCGAGGAGCTCTTCCTGAGCGTGCTCACCGTGCGCAGCCACATCCAACGCGCCCTGACCAAGCTCGGCGCCCGGGACCGCGCCCAACTCGTCGTCATCGCCTACCAGACCGGACTTGTACGACCCGCGGCACCGCGACGCTGAACGATGGCCGCCCCCAACGTCAGGGCGGCGCGGAAGGATCCTGGGTTCGCCGGTCGAATCGGCGCACACCGGGCGCCCAGGCACGGGACACTGTGTCCGTGTCGTACCACCTACCGCCCCTTCTTCCCGGATTCGTCGGCCGCGAGCGCGAGTTGACCGCCCTCGCCGACGCCCTCCGTGAGCACCGCCTGATCTCGCTGACCGGGGCCGGAGGCGTCGGCAAGAGCCGGCTGGCGCTGCAGGCCGCCCACGGGTTCCATGAGGCGACGCGCCGCGAGGTGGCGTGGGCCGATCTGTGGCAACTGCCCGACGACCGGCTGCTGGTGGCCACCGTCGCCGACGCGCTCGGCTTCGCCGACCACACTCCGGCCGTCCCCCTCGACGCCCTGAGCGGGTGGCTCGCGGACGAGGATCCGCTGCTCGTCCTGGACTCGTGCGAGCACCTGTTGGACGGGTGCCGCTCCCTGGTGGCCCAACTCCTGCGGGAATGCCCGCGGTTGAACGTTCTGGTCACCAGCAGGGAGCCGCTCGGCCTGCCGGGAGAACTGCGGATCTCGCTGGGCCCGTTGCCCTTCGGGTCCGATGCGCTGAGCCTGATGGAACGGCTGGCCGCGGAGGCCGGCCGACCGTTGACGGACACGGCGGACATGGTGGCGGCGACCCGGCTGTGCGCGCGGCTCGAAGGCATTCCGCTGGCGATCGAGCTGGCCGCGGGTCAGCTGGCCGAGCGCGACATCCACCAACTGGGCCGCCAACTCGCCCAGTTGCTCGATCTCAGGACGCCTCAACCGCGCGGCGGCCCACGCCGGCATCAGGCGCTGCGGACGACCATCGGCTGGAGCCATGAACTGTGCGCTCCCGCCGAACGCCTGCTGTGGGCACGGCTGTCGGTGTTCCGCGGCCCCATGGACGCCGACGCTGTACGCACGGTGTGCGCGGGCGGTCCGCTCACTCCCGAGGGGGTGGAGGAGGCGCTGGCCGGGCTCGTCCGCAGATCCGTGCTGACGCGCTTCCGGGACCGCTACCGCATGTTGGACACCGTCCGTGAGTACGGCCGGATGTGGCTCGACGCCCTGGGCGAGTCCGACCGGATCGCCGACCGGCATGCCCGCCATCACGCGCGGACGGCGTGGCGGGCCGACCGGGCCTGGTTCGGAGTCGACCAGGTCCACTGGTACCGCTGGATCAGCGCCTCCCATGTCGACCTCTGCACGGCCCTCGACCACCTGCTGGCCGCCGACCCCGCAGCGGCCGTGGAGATGGCGGGGCACCTCGGCTTCTTCTGGAGCTGCTGCGGTCATCTCCCCGAAGCCGCCCGGTATCTCGAAGAGGCGCTGCAGTCGTCCGCCGTGCCCGGGCCGGCCCGCAACCGGGCGCTGTGGGCGCTGGGGGTCGTCAGAGTCCTGCGCGGCGAGCACGACGCGGGACGTGATCTGGCAAGCGCCTGCCGTCGTCAGGCGGAGCAGGCCGGGGACGCCGACGGCGTGCTGCGGGCGGCCTACCTGCTCGCGCTGACCCACCTGCTCGGCGGCCGGCCGCTCGCCGCCGAGCACGTCGTGGACACGGCCCTCTCCCAGGTCGCCGCAGGGCCCGCCCTCGCGGCCCCTCGGGCCATGTGCCGTTTGGCGCGCGTCTTCGCGCTCACCGCGCGTGGACTCCTCGACCGGGCCGGCGAGGGCGCCGAGGAACTGCGGCGGGAGTCCCTGGAGCGAGGGGAGTGGTGGACCCGTTCCTACGCCGACTACCAGCTCGCCCTCATCGCGTTGTTCGAGGACCGCGCCGACAGCGCGACCGCCCACGCCACGTCGATGCTGGAGGGCAAGCTGCGGATCGGGGACAGCTTCGGACTCGCCCTCGGTCTCGACCTCCTCGCGTCCGCCCTCGCCGCCCAGGGCGCGGCCGAGCGAGCCGTCGCCGCGCACACGGCCGCCGAGCGGTACTGGAACGCGGTCGGCCATCCGCAGCGCGGCACACCGGAGCTGGGTCCGGTCCGGGATCGGTACGAGGCGATCGCCCGCTCGCAGCTGGGCGACGCCGGCTACGACGAGGCCGCGGCGCGCGCGATGCTGCGCGGACCCGGCGCGATCACGCGCGAGCTCCTGGGCCGTACGCCTCCGAGTGGGTGAATCCCCGGACCCGACCGGCGCAGAAGTGGGGAAGTCTTTGCCCTTGGCCGATTTCCGCTGAGGCGGACCCGGTGACACCGGGCTTCACGGGTTTCGCGCATGCAAAGTGAGGCTGAAAACGCCGGGTGATTCGGGCCGGCCGTGTTACGTCCGTGTTGACCGCCCCCGGGGTGCGGCGCACCCTCGTATATGGATGGTGAATACATCTTGTTTGCATGCGGGGCGTGTTCGCCTGCCGGTAATCGCAGGTGGGAGCAAGTCCCGTGGCGAACTCGGAGCGGGAGGCAACGTATGTGCGGCATCACCGGGTGGATCTCCTTCGACCGCGACCTGCGCACTGAGGCCGCCACATTGGATGCGATGACCGAGACGATGGCCTGCCGCGGCCCCGACGACCGCGGTGCGTGGCTGCGGGGCCCGGCGGCCCTCGGGCACCGCAGGCTCGCGATCATCGACCTGCCCGGCGGACGGCAGCCGATGAGCGCCGACACCCCGCACGGCAGCGTGGCGCTCGTCTACTCGGGAGAGACCTACAACTTCACCGAACTGCGCCACGAACTCACCGGCCGGGGCCACCGGTTCACCACCGACTCCGACACCGAGGTGGTGCTGCGCGGCTACCTCGAATGGGGCGAGGAGATCGCGGAACGGCTCAACGGCATGTACGCGTTCGCGATTTGGGACGGCCGGCAGGACAAGCTCGTGATGATCCGCGACCGTATGGGCATCAAGCCCTTCTACTACTACCCGACGTCCGACGGAGTCCTGTTCGGCTCCGAACCCAAGGCGATCCTCGCCAACCCGCTGGCCCCGGCCCGCGTCACGCTCGACGGGCTGCGCGAGCTGTTCACCATGATCAAGACGCCGGGGCACGCCGTCTGGGACGGCATGGCGGAGGTCGAACCCGGCACCGTCGTCACCGTCGACCGTTCGGGCCTGCACCGCCGGGTCTACTGGGAGTTGGAGACCCGGCCGCACACCGACGACCGCGACACCACCGTCGCCACGGTCCGCACCCTGCTCGACGACATCGTGCGCCGTCAGCTCGTCGCCGACGTGCCCCGCTGCACCCTGCTCTCCGGCGGCCTCGACTCCTCCGCCATGACCGCCATCGCCGCCCGTCAACTGGGGGAGCGGGGCGAGAAGGTGCGCAGCTTCGCCGTCGACTTCGTCGGCCAGGCGGACCACTTCGTCGCCGACGAACTCCGCGGCACCCCCGACACCCCGTTCGTCCACGACGTGGCCCGCACCGCGCACACCGAACACCAGGACATCGTCCTGGACGCACAGGAGCTCGCCGACCCCGACATCCGCGCGAAGGTGATCAGGGCCCGCGATCTGCCCGCCGGGATGGGCGACATGGACGCCTCGCTGTACCTGCTGTTCCGCGCGATCCGCGACCAGTCGACCGTCGCCCTGTCCGGCGAGTCCGCCGATGAAGTCTTCGGCGGCTACCTCCAGTTCTTCGACGAGGAGGCCCGGCGCGGCACCACCTTCCCCTGGCTCGTCCGCTTCGGCCGCCACTTCGGCGAGGACGCCGGCGTCCTGCGTCCCGACCTCCTCGCCGCACTCGACCTGAGCGGATACGTCGCCGACGGCTACCGCACGGCGATCGAGGGCATCCAACGCCTCGACGGCGAGAGCGACTTCGAGTACCGGATGCGGCGGATCTCCCACCTCCACCTCAGCCGGTTCGTCCGCATCCTGCTCGACCGCAAGGACCGCGCGAGCATGGCCGTCGGTCTCGAAGTACGCGTCCCGTTCTGCGACCACCGGCTCGTCGAGTACGTCTACAACGCGCCCTGGGCGCTCAAGTCCTTCGACGGCAGGGAGAAGAGCCTGCTCAGGGAGGCGACCGCGGATGTGCTCCCGAAGTCCGTGTACGACCGGGTCAAGAGCCCCTACCCCTCGACGCAGGACCCCAAGTACGCGGCCGCGCTCCAGGACCAGGCCAAGGACCTGCTCGCGCGGCCCGCCCACCCGGTCTTCGACCTCGTCGACCGCGACCGCCTGCAGCGCGTCGCCCACCGCGAGGAGCCCGTGAACACCCAGGCGGAACGGCGCGGTCTGGAGCGCGCGCTCGACCTGGCCCAGTGGTTCGACATGTACCGCCCGGACGTCAGGACGGCCTGAGCGGCATTCCGGTTCCCCGCCCCCACCCTGACAGTTCACAGGATGTGGTGCTTCCCGTTCGCTGCCAGGGTGGGTCACCGGCGAAGATCGAACGGAGGAGCCGATGTCCACCTCACGACTGCTCACCTCCCGGCTGGGGGCCGCGGCCGGTACGGCCGTCCTGCTGGCCGGTGCCGGGCTGCTGGCGGCCACCCCCGCCCAGGCCGCGCCCCGCGCGTGTCCGGGTTCCGGACCGGGCGACCCGGCGCGCTGCGCCCAGGTGATCGGCATCGACCCGGGCTCGTCCCTGGTGATGCGCACCGCCCCGCGCTACAGCGCCGGCGCGGTGGCCCGCTGGGGCAACGGCCAGTGGCTGGAGCTGGATTGCTGGACCACCGGCGACCCGGACGCGGACGGCCACGGCTACCGGTACTGGATGCTCGTCTCCACCGGCAGTTCCAGCGGCTACGTCAACGACTGGTACCTGGACAGCGGCGGCCCGGCCACCTGGAAGCCCGTGATCCCGCAGTGCTGAACCGGCCGACCCGCGAAAGGAACGAACACCTGTGAACAGCAAGTCCCAGCGGTCGGCACGGTCGTCGCGCCGTCCCCGCGCCCTCGCCGCGGCGGGCGCCGTGCTCGCCGTCGCCGCCACCACCGTGCTGACCGGAGCGGGGCCGGCCGGTGCCGCGATCCACGAGTGCAGCATCTCCGGCGACCGGGCCAAGTGCGCCTACGTCACCGGAATCGACGCCGGCTCCGCCCTGGTGGTGCGCACCGCCCCGCGCTACGGCGCCTCCCAGTCGCCGGTCTTCAGCCGCTACCACAACGGCGACCAGCTCGGCCTGATCTGCTGGACCACCGGCGACCCGGACGCGGACGGCCACGGCTACCGCTACTGGATGCACGTCGACAACGGCATCGGCGACGGCTACGTCAACGACTGGTACCTGGACACGGGCGGCCCCGCCACCTGGAAGTCCCAGATCCCGCAGTGCTGACGACCTGAACGAACCGTGGGCCCCGGCGAGCCGACCGCCGGGGCCCATCGGTCTGTCAGCAGGCGCCCTCGTCCTGCCAGGGACCCCACTCGGCGGCGCCGGGTGTCTCGTTCTGGGTCCACCACTTGGCCTTCCAGTTGTGGTGGTTGTAGGAGGCCTCGTCGCCCTGCACGTAGACCGAGGCCGAACTCCACGCCGTCTTGCACCCGGTGGGGGTCGGCGTGGGCGTCGGGGTCGGGGTCGTGGTGGGCGGAGTGACGCCCGCGAACTTCACCGAGTACTTGGCGAAGTCCCAGGCGCTCTGTGCCACGCTGGAGCAAGTGCCGGACGTGACACCGCCGTTGTCGGGAGTCGCACACTGGCGATCACGGTTGAGAGACCAGAACGTGAAGCGGTCCATGTTGTGCGAGGTCGCGTAGTCCAGCACGGTCTGGAAGTCGCTCTGGGTGAAGTACTCCCCGGTGTCGCTGCGCCCGTTCATGCCCGAGAAGCCCTCATGGGCGTACGCGGTCGCCGCGTCCCAGCCGAACGTGGACTGCAGGATCGCGTTGAAGTTGGTGAGCGCGCTGGTCTGCGAGGCCGCGCCGTTGAAGCCGCCGTCGAAAGGCATGATGGAGAAGTTGTTCGGGGTGAACCCCTGCGACTTCGCCTCCAACAACATCTGTTTGCCGAACCAGCCCGTGCCGTCCGCCGTGCCGGCCGTGGTGACGGAGACGTAGAGCCCGGGGTTGTTCTGCTGGAGGATCTTGGCCGCGCCGATCTCGTTGTGGATCGCCGCCGTGTTCTCGTACTCCGGCTCCTCCAGGTCGAAGTCGATGGCGTGCAGGCCGTACTTGGTGATGACCTGCTGGTACGCCGCGGCCGTCGCCGCCGGGTCCGCGCAGGCCTGGCCGAGCTTTGTGCCGCCGTATCCGCCGATGGAGACCGACACATCGCCGCCCTTGGCGCGGATCGTGTTGACGACCGACTGCACCGCGGTGTCGGAGGAGACGGATGCCGTACCGCCCCAAGTCGGCGTGCAGCCACCGCCGTTGGGGGCGAGGACGAAGGCGAGTTGGAAGGCCTTGAGGCCGGTGGCGTCCATGATGGCGGACGCGTCCGGCGGGTTGTTGTCGAGCGGCATCAAGTACGGGGCGGCGGCGTACCAGCGGTTGCTCAGCGCGGTCGTCGCGCCCGAGGCGTTGGTCGCGACGAGAGCGGTCGTGGCGGCCGCGACGGTGGTGACCGCGGCGGCCGCGCCCAGACATGCCCGAAGACGTCTCACTCTGTGCCTCCAGTGGAGAAGTGGGGGAGTGGGGGGAGGTCCCAGGGTGATGAGGGTGAGATGACCACGTCAACGGAGTGGCCTAGACCAAACACTTCTTTGGACTAGACCATGCAACTCCTTTACCCGGGGCCGGTTTTGGCGCGCCGCACCCGCACCCGACCCGCGCCCGTGAAAACTTCGTTGCTTGAGTCAAAGTGAGCAAAGGTCTCCGGATTTCTCAATCTCGCTGCACGGGGGTTGTCCGGACATTAGGTCGGGTCCTAGGGTCACCCGAAGGCGCAAGCGCTTTCTGCCCGTCCGTCGTCCCTGTCCGTGGGCCGTCAGAGGAGTACCGCATGTCCGCACGCCCCGTCCGCCGCAAAGTCGCCGTGGTCGGCACCGGCTCCATCGTCAGCGGCAGCCATCTGCCCGCGCTGCGGGCCCACGCCGAGCGAGTCGAGCTGGTCGCCGCAGTCGACGTGGACCAGGGCAGACTCGACGCCTTCCGGGAGCTCGCGGGCGAGGGGGTCGCCGGATACACCTCGATGGACGCGATGCTGGACGCCGTACACCCCGATCTGGTGCTCATCGGGACCCCGCCCTCCCTGCACCGGGAGCAGACGGTGGCCGCGCTCAAGACGGGTGCCTGGGTGCTGTGCGAGAAGCCGCTGACCCTGTCCCTCGCCGAGTACGACGAGATCGCGGCGGCCGAGGAGGCGTCGGGCGCGTACGCCTCCGTGGTCTTCCAGCACCGCTACGGCTCCGGCGCCGTCCACGCGCGTGAGCTGATCGCGAGCGGCGAGCTGGGCGCCCCGCGCGTGGCCCACTGTCAGACCACCTGGCACCGCGACGAGGCCTATTACGCCGTGCCGTGGCGCGGGACCTGGGCCAGCGAGGGCGGTGGCCCGACCATGGGCCACGGCATCCACCAGTACGACCTGCTGCTGCACCTGCTCGGCCCGTGGACGGAGATCCGCGCCATGGCGGCCCGACTGGTCCACGACACCGAGAGCGAGGACGTCGCCACCGCCCTCGTGCGCTTCGAGAACGGCGCCCTCGCCACCGTCGTCAACAGCGTGCTGTCACCCGACGAGGTGAGTCGCATCCGCGTCGACTGTGCGGACGCGACCGTCGAACTCACCCATCTGTACGGACACCGCAACGAGGACTGGGTCTACACCCCGGCTCCGCAGGTGGCCGCCGAGCGCGCCGCCGCCTGGCGCACCCCCACCGCCGACGTGCCCAGCTCGCACACGGCCCAGCTCGGCGCCCTCCTCGACGCGTACGACAACGGTGTCAGGCCGCCCGGCAGCGGTCCCGACGCCCGTGCCACCCTCGAATTCGCCGCCGCCCTCTACAAGTCCGCGTTCACGGGGCAACCGGTGCACGCGGGCGAGATCGCACCGGGTGACCCCTACTACCCGGCGATGCACGGCGACCACCCCCACTGGGCCCCCAAGGAGCGCGCATGAGCATCCGCGTCAGCCACGTCCACGGCGACCACATCGCCGTCGCGGCCGCGAACGGCACGGAGATCCTCCGCTACGTCTACCGACCCGACCCCGAGGCCTTCGAGGCCCGCAAGCCGTACGCCCACCCGGTGCGCACCCTCGCCGGGCACACGGTGACCGGGTACCGCCCCAAGGACCACCGCTGGCACAAGGGCTTCCAGATGACGGCCAGTCACCTCTCCGGCCAGAACTTCTGGGGCGGCAACTGCTATGTGCACGGCGAGGGTTACGTCCGCCAGCCCGAACGCGTCGGCTCGATGCGGCACGACGGCTTCCCCGAGTTCACGGTCGACGACGACCGGCTGGCCTTCACCGAGGAGCTCACCTGGGTGGAGAACGGCGGCGCCGAATGGGCGCGCGAAGTACGGGGGTTGACCGTCCACTCCGTCGACGAGGAGGCGGGCGCCTGGGCCTTCGACTGGTCGATCCGGCTCACCAACGTCCGCGACGAGCCCCTCGTCTTCGGCTCCCCGACCACCGAGGGCCGTGAACTGGCCGGCTACACCGGCCTGCAGTGGCGCGGCCCGCGCGACTTCACCGGCGGCACGGTCTTCGGCCCCGACTCCGACGGCGGCGCCGAGAAGTTGATGGGCAGTCAGGGCCCCTGGCTCGCGTACACCACCGATCACGACGACGTCGACGGCCATTCGACGATCGTCTTCGCGCACGCGCCCGAGAACCTGGACGGGTCCGCGATCCACGAGTCGCACTGGTTCGTGCGCTCCGAGCCCTTCCCGACGGCCGCGTTCTCCTGGGCGTTCTTCGAGGAGTTCGAGCTGCCGCCGGGCGAGTCCTTCGCGTACCGCTACCGCGTGGTCGTCGCCGACGGCGCCTGGGACCACGACGGCGTCGACGCCTACCTGAAGGGCCTGCCGTGGTGAACGAACCCAAGCCCACGCTCCCGCATCCGCTGCCCGGCGCCGTCGGCCTGTCCCATCTGAGCGCCTACGACTGGGAGGCCGCCGACGGCGTGTGCGGCGGCAGCCCGCATCTGCACCTGGTCTGCACCGAGGCGTACGTCGTCACCGGCGGCCGGGGCGCGGTGCAGACGCTCAGCCCCGACGGCTACCGGGACATCCCGCTGGAGGCGGGCTCGGTCGCCTGGTTCACCCCCGGCACCGTGCACCGCATGGTGCAGGGCGGCGATCTGCGGATCACCGTGCTGATGCAGAACAGCGGGCTGCCGGAGGCCGGGGACGCCGTCTTCACCTTCCCGCCCGACGTGCTCGCCGACCCCGAGCGGTACGCGGCCGCGGCCACCCTCCCGCCGGGCACCGGCGAGGACACGGCGGCCGCGGCCCGGAAGCGGCGGGATCTCGCTGTCGAGGGCTATCTCGCCCTGCGCGAGTCCCTCGAAGCGGGCGACAACCTTCCGTACGCCGACTTCCAACGCGCCGCCGCCCGGCTGGTGCGCGCCAAGGTGCCCGCCTGGCGCGAGCTGTGGCGGGCCGGCGCGCTCGCCACCGCCGAACGCACCGGCGCCCAACTGGACGCGCTCGCCGAGGGCGAGCCGGCCTATCTCGACCGGGCGACCGCCTACGAGACCGCGCCCACCCGCCTCGGCGGCTTCGGCATGTGCGGCCGACGCGACGAGTACAACCTGCCCGGCACGACGCTGCCGTACCAGGGCGCATGACATGACCGGGGGCACGGGGGCCGTGAAGACAGGTCCGAGTAAGAGATGAGGTGACCTCGGTACATGCCCGGACACAGGACAAAGGGGTTCTGCGCAACGGCCGCCGCACTCGCGCTCTGCGCGATGCTGGCCGGTTGCGGGGGATCCGGGGATTCGGTCGGCGGTGGCGGCAAGGTCGTGCTGCGCTACGCCTGGTGGGGCAACCCCGACCGGGCGGCGCTGACCGACAAGGCCGTCGCCCTGTTCGAGAAACGCCATCCGAACGTGACGGTGCAGACGTCGTACTCCGGTTACGACGCCTACAAGCAGAAACTCGCCGTGCAGGCCACGGGCGGCGACGCACCCGATGTGATGCAGCTCGACTACCGCCAGATCAACCAGTACGCCAACGGCGGTGTCCTGCTCGACCTCGGGAAGCAGAAGGCCGTCCTGCAGACCGACGAGATCGACAAGGGTCTGCTCGCGACCGGCGTGGTGGACGGCACGCAGTACGCGATCCCGCAGGGCCGCGGCACCGAGACCATCGTCTACGACGCCAAGGCCTGGAAGGACTCGGGCGTACCCCTCCCGGAGAAGGGCTGGACCTGGGACGACTGGGCCGACGACATGCGCGCGCTGGCCGAGAAGACCGGGAAACCCGGAGCCACCGACCCCGGCTGGAGCGAGGACGGCTTCGAGGTCTGGCTGCGCGGCCAGGGCAAGTCGCTCTACACCAAGGACAACCAACTCGGCTTCACCGCCGACGACTTGACCAAGTGGTGGACCTTCACCGATCAACTCCGGCGCGAGGGCGCGGTGTCGCCCGCCGAACAGACCACGCAGCTCGCCGGGTTCGTCGAGAACACCCCGCTGGCGCGCGGCAAGGCGACCTCCGACAACAACTGGGACGCCCCGGCGAGCGGTTACGCCTCGTTCATCCCGACCGGGATCGCGCTGGCGCCGATGCCGTCCGGCGAGGACGGCACACCGGGCCAGTACTTCAAGCCGTCGATGTTCATGGGCGTCTCGGCCCACACCGGTCATCCCAAGGAGGCGGCCGAACTCATCGACTTCATGATCAACGACAAGGACGCGGCGAAGATCCTCGGCGCCACCCGCGGCATCCCGGTCAACGAGACCATCCGCGCGGAGACCAAGTCCCAGCTCCAGGGCTTCGACAAGACGATCTCCGACTACCAGGCCTCCGTCGACGGCACCCTCAAGGATCCGCCGCAGGCCCCGCCCTCCGGCGACAACGCCCTGCAGTCCACCTTCCAGCGCGACTACGACCAGGTGTCGTACGAGCGTCTGTCGCCCCGCGAGGCGGCCGAGAACTACATCACCGAGGCGAAGGCGGAGCTGAGGTCATGACCACCACCGAGATCCCCGCGCCCACCGCCCGCCCGAAGCGTGCGGCGAGCGCACCCAAACGCCGTCCCAAGCGCGAACGCGAGGGCGCCGCCTGGGTGTTCCTGTCCCCGTGGGTGCTCGGCGCGTGCCTGCTCACGATCGTGCCGATGGCCGTGTCGCTGTACCTGTCGTTCACCGACTACAACCTCTTCGACCCGCCCCACTGGGTCGGCCTGCGCAACTACACGCAGATGTTCACCGAGGACCCGCGCTACTGGCGCTCGGTCGTGACGACCCTCGAGTACGTCGTCATCGCGGTGCCCCTGCAACTCGCGCTCGCCCTCGTCGTCGCCCTGGCCCTGAAGTCCATGCGGCACGGCAAGGCCTTCTACCGGTCCGCGTTCTACGCCCCCTCGCTGCTCGGCGCCTCCATGTCCATCGCGCTGGTCTGGCGGCAGGTCTTCAACGACGGCGGTCCGGTGGACAACGCGATCGGAGGCGGCGGCTGGATCAACAGGCCCGGCCTGTCGCTGCTGGCCGTGGCCCTGCTGACGGTGTGGCAGTTCGGCGCGCCGATGGTCATCTTCCTCGCCGGACTCCAGCAGATCCCCGCCGAGCTGTACGAGGCGGCGGCCGTCGACGGGGCGGGCAAGTGGCGGCAGTTCCTGTCCATCACCGTGCCGATGCTGTCCCCGGTGCTCTTCTTCAACCTGGTGCTCCAGACCATCCAGGCCTTCCAGGTGTTCACCCCCGCCTTCGCGGTCAGCGGAGGCAAGGGCGGGCCGGCCGACTCGACCCTCGTCTACACCCTCTACCTCTACGACCGCGGCTTCGTCGCCTCCCACATGGGCTATGCCTCCGCCATGGCCTGGGTGCTGCTCCTGGTGATCGGTGCCGTGACGGCAGTGCTGTTCCGCAGCTCGCGTTCGTGGGTCTTCTACGCGTCCGAGGGGGACCGATGACCGCCATCTCCACCGCCGGCGACACCGACCGCAAGCCCGTGGCCTGGGGCCGGATCGCGCTCCATGTCGGGTGCCTGGCAGCCCTGTTGGTGGTGCTGTACCCGCTGGTCTGGCTGCTCACCACCTCGCTCAAGCCCGCCAACGAGGTCATCACCAGCCTCAACCTGCTGCCCAGCCACCTGGAGTGGTCCAACTACAAGACCGCCCTGGACGGCGTGAACGACGTCTCCATCTGGCGGCTGCTGTCCAACTCGCTGCTGATCGCGGGCGGCGCGGTCATCGGCAACGTGATCAGCTGCTCGCTCGCCGCCTACGCCTTCGCCCGGCTGCGCTTCCGCTTCCGCGGCCCGCTGTTCGCTTTCATGATCGTCACGATCATGCTGCCGCACCACGCGATCCTGATCCCGCAGTACATCATCTTCAACCAACTCGGCCTGGTGAACACCTACTGGCCGCTGATCCTGCCCAAGTTCCTCGCCACCGAGGCCTTCTTCGTCTTCCTCATCGTGCAGTTCATGCGCGGGCTGCCGCGCGAACTGGAGGAGGCCGCCCGGATCGACGGCTGCGGACCCTTCCGCAGCTTCTTCCTGATCGTCCTGCCGCTCACCCGGCCGGCGCTGATCACCACGGCGATCTTCACCTTCATCTGGACCTGGAACGACTTCTTCACCCAGCTCATCTACCTCTTCGACCCGGACAAGTTCACGCTCACCCTCGCCCTGAGCTCGTTCGTGGACTCCTCCAGCCAGTCGGCGTTCGGCCCCATGTTCGCGATGTCGGTGATCGCGCTCCTGCCGATCGTGCTGTTCTTCCTCGCCTTCCAGCGCTTCCTGGTGGAGGGCATGGCCAGCTCGGGACTCAAGGGATGAGCGGCATGCGCACACGAGAGCCCGGCGAGGTCTTCGGACCGCGGATGACCCTGTTCGCCGACATGCTGAGCGTCGGCCTGCTCACGGCACTGCTGTGCCTCCCCTTGGTGACCGTCCCGGCCGCCCTGTCGACCGCGTGCGCGGTCCTGCGGGGCGGAGCGGCGGGCCAACCCGCCACCGCGGGGCGGTACTTGGAGGTCCTACGGCGACGGCTGCGGACCGGCGACCTGGCGGCCGGGGGCGTCTTCCTGACCGGCGCCCTGGTGGTGGTCGCGGACCTGGCCCTCGCCGGGGCCGGGCTGCCCGGGGCGCCGGTGTTCGCGGTGGTGGCCTCGGCCATCGCCGCGGGCGCCCTGGTCGTGGGCCTGCGGGCCTGCGCCAGGCCGGAGTCGCTCACCGACTGGCGGGCCGCCCTGCGCGAGGCCGCCCGGGACGCCGTACGCGACACGGGCGGCAGCGCCCTGGTGCTGCTCGCGGTGGCGGCGGCCGTCGCGAGCGCCTGGATGCTGGTGCCGCTGGCCTTCCTCACCCCCGGGCCGCTGGCGCTGGCACTCACGGCTGTCGACATCCGTTTGGCTGCTATGTCCCAGAGTTAAGGGTGAATTAGGGGACTTGAGGTGTGAAAGGACGCTTGAGGTGCCGATCATCTTGACATGAACCTGCGGCCCGACGGACGGGCCGCAGTCTCATGGAGGTGTGGAATGCACCGCAGACCGGCCACCGCACTGGGCGCCTCCGCCCTGGCCCTCGTCACCGTCGTCGCCACCGCCGCAGCCGCCGAAGCCGCTCCCGCCGACAAGCCCCAGGTGCTGTCGAGTTGGACCCAGACCAGCGCGTCGAGTTACAGCCAGTGGACCGCCGCCCGCGCCAACCAGGCCGCCTGGGCCGCGTACGCCTTCGACTGGTCCACGGACTACTGCTCCTCCTCGCCGGACAACCCGTTCGGCTTCCCCTTCGCCACCTCCTGCGCCCGGCACGACTTCGGTTACCGCAACTACAAGGCGGCCGGCGCCTTCGACGCCAACAAGGACCGCCTCGACAGCGCCTTCTACGAAGACCTCAAGCGGGTCTGCCTGAGCTACAGCGGCGCGACCAAGACCACCTGCAACAGCACGGCTTGGACCTACTACCAGGCGGTCAGGGCCTTCGGCTGAGACACCGCCGGCGGCGCCCGCCGGGGCGTCCCGCAGGTCCGGCAGGCAAATGCCCGTGCTTTCGGGGTAGTTGGGGGTACTCGGAGTCCACGTGGGGCGACGACCTCAATCAACGGAAGGGGCGGACATCATGCTGGCCATCATTTCTGCGGTCCTGTTCTTCATCGCTTTTCTGATCAACGCGGCCGACATCTCGACCAACGACACCTTCACCTCGACCAACGTGATGTTGATCGGGCTCACCTTGCTCGCGCTGCATGTGGCCGGAATCGGAAGCGGGTGGTCGGTGCGGGGCCGTGGTCGCCGGTGACGGACGGGGTGGGCTGCGCCGACAGCCCACCCCGTGCGTATCGGCCCCGGTGGCGGACCGGTGCCTCTGCCACCAGGCTGGCGGCAGAGG
>NZ_JBSFLV010000145.1:0-22431 GCF_053599215.1 Streptomyces sp. NPDC001002
ACCACGACCGCCGCGTTGAATCCGCCGTAGCCCCGCGCCAGGACCAGGGCCACCCGGACGCGCGCGCTGCGCGGCTCGTCCAGTACCAGGTCCAGGCCGTAGGCGGGCGGTACCGCGCGGGTGTGCGCGGTCGGCGGGATGACGTCGTCGCGGATGGCCAGCAGCGCGGCGACGACGTCCAGGGGTGGGCCGCCCGAGGACAGGCGGCCGATCAGACTCTTGGGCGCGGTCACCGGCACGCCCCGGCGGCCGAACACCTCGGTCAACGCGTCGGCCTCGGCCCTGTCCAATGTGGGCACGCCGGCCGCGTCCGCGAACACCACGTCCACGTCGGCGGGCCGGACCCCCGCGTCGGCCAGCGCCAGCCGGGCGGCGCGCGCCAGGCCCGGCGGGCGCCCCGATTCCGGTGGCGGGTCGAAGGTGGCGGCATGGCTCGCGATCTCGCCGTGCACCGCGGCGGCATCGCGCTCACGGGCCGCGTTCTCGTCCTCCAGCACCAGGATCGCTCCGCCCTCGCCGGGGACGTGACCGTCGGCCTCCTCATCGAAGGGCAGATAGGCGCGGGCGGGGTCGGCCGAGCGGGAGACCCGCCCCGACGAGAGATGGCTGAGCCAGCCCCACGGGTCCAGGGACGACTCCACGGCCCCGGTTACCACCAGCGGTGTGCCACGCAGCACGGTGCGCCGGGCGTGCCCGATCGCGTCGAGGCCACCGGCCTGTTCGCCCACCAGGACGCCGGACGAGCCGCGCATGCCGTGCCGGATGGAGATCTGGCCGGTGTTCACGGCGTAGAACCAGGCGAACGACTCGTAGACGCTCACGTGTTGGGGGCCCTTGGTCCAGAGCTTGTGGACCTCGCTGTGGGTGAACTCGAAGCCGCCCGCCGAGTTGGAGGTGACGACGCCCATGTCGTAGTCGGCCAGGGTGCCGGGGTCCACACCGGCGGCGTCCAGCGCGTTCTGGGCCGCGAGCAGCGCCAGTCGCGTTACCCGGTCGGTCTGCGGCAACAGCCGCCCGGGGATGTGGCGTTCGGCATCGAAGTCCAGGATCTGCCCGGCCAGGCGCGCCGGGTAACGGGAGGCGTCGAAGCGATGCAGTTCGCTGATGCCGGCCCGGCCCTTGAGCGTCGCCTCCCAGAACTCCTCCGTGCTCGACCCGTTGGGCGCGAGGACGCCCATGCCGGTCACGACCGTGCGCCCCGTCGTCATATGGAGTCCACGACGCTCGGCCTGCGCAGCACCATGGCGCTTTGGAAACCGCCGAATCCGCTGCCGACGGAGAGCACCGTGTCGACGCGCTGCTCGCGCGCGGTCAACGGCACGTAGTCCAGGTCGCATTCGGGGTCCGGGTGGCGCAGGTTCGCCGTCGGAGGCACCACCCCGTGCTCGATCGCGAGCGCGCAGGCGGCGATCTCGATGGATCCGATCGCCCCGAGCGAGTGCCCCACCATCGACTTGATCGAGCTCACCGGCACGTCGTACGCGTGCGGACCGAGCGCGCGCTTGAACGCCGCGGTCTCGTGCCGGTCGTTCTGCTTCGTGCCCGACCCGTGCGCGTTGACGTAGTCCACCGCCGTCGGATCGATCCGGGACTCCTCCAGCGCACGGGTGACCGCCTCGGCCATCTCGCGTCCGTCGGTCTTCAGCCCCGTCATGTGGTAGCCGTTGCAGCGGGTCGCGTAGCCCGTCACCTCGGCGTAAATGTGCGCGTCGCGGGCCCGGGCGTGCTCGTACTCCTCCAGTACGAACATGGCGGCGCCCTCACCGAGGACGAAACCGGCGCGGGTGCGGTCGAACGGCCGGGACGCGGACTCCGGAGCGTCGTTGTCCGGCGTGGTGGCCCTGATCGCGTCGAAGCAGGCCACCGCGATCGGTGAGATCGGCGCGTCGGTCCCACCGGTCAGCATCACGTCCGCGCTGCCCTCGCTGATCAGCCGGAAGGCGTGGCCCACCGAGTCCAGGCCGGAGGTGCACCCGGAGGACACCACCGCCGCCGGACCCTCGGCACCGAGCGTCCTGGCGACCTCGGCGGCGATTGCGCCGGGGGTGAAGTAGTCGTACATGTGCGGGGTGGCGTAGTCCGGGTCCACGAGCCATTCGCGGCCCGAGTCCGAGATGACCAGGTACTCGCGCTCCAGGCTGGTCGTGGCGCCGACGGCGGTGCCGACACTGGTGCCCGTCCGGGTCGGATCCAGGTCGGCGAAGGCCAGCCCGCTGTCCTGGGCGCACTCGTGGGCGCAGGCCACGGCGAACAGCGTCGCGCGGTCCATGCGCCGGATCTCGCGCGGGGTGAAGCCCGCCGCGACGGCGTCGAAGTCGCACTCCGCGGCGACCTGGGAGCGGAAGGGCGAGGGGTCGAAGGAGGAGATGCGTCGGGTGGCGGTGCGCCCTGCGGTCAGGAGGTCCCAGAAGCCCTTGGTCCCCGGGCCGCCCGGGGCTGTGACCCCGATCCCGGTGATCACCGCTCGTCGTTCCGCTCGATCCACTACAGGCCTCCAGAAAAGGGGAGTCGACGGTGAGTTGGCTGCTGTGTTGCGTTCCGATGTGTTCGAGAGTGCGGGCGGTGACTCGAACGAGCCTCAAGGACGGATCGCGGGCCAGTGGTCGCCGGCGGGCGGCAGCCGTAGTCGAGCCGTAGTCGAGGGCCGCCTGTGAGCGTGGGGCAGCATGACCACTCATCGCACACCGCCCAGGCGGCGCCCCATCGCCCTGCTGCTGCCGGGCCAGGGCTCGCAGCACCCCGGAATGGGCGTGGAACTGTACGGACACGAACCGGAGTTCACCGCAGCGATGGACGATTTCTTCGCTCTGCTCGGATCGGGCGACGGCCCGCCGATGCGCGCCGACTGGCTCGCGGGGTCGGACCGGTCGGCGGAGCTCATGGACGGGGTCCGGCGGGCGCAACCGCTGCTGTTCGCCGTCGAGTACGCGCTGGGACGGGCCCTGCGCGCCCGCGGCGTGCGGCCCGACGTGCTGCTGGGGCACAGCGTCGGCGAACTGGCCGCGGCGACGCTGGCCGGAGTCCTGGACCTGCCCGACGCCGCACGGCTGATGGTCGCGCGGTCGACAGCCCTGGCGGGGCTGCGGGCCGGCGGCATGCTCGCGGTCGCCGCGGCCCCCGCCGAACTGAGCGCCCACCTCGGCCCGGCCGACCACCCGGGCAGCGTGGTGGTCGGCGCGCTGAATTCACCGCGACAGACCGTGCTGGCCGGTCCCGAGCCGCAGCTGTCGGCGGTGGCGGACGGCCTGCGGGCCGCCGGCATTGCCTTCCGCGTGGTGCGGGCGGGGCTGCCGTTCCACTCCCCGGCGGCCCGCGAGGCCGGCGAGCGCGTCACCCGGGTGCTCGCCGGGATGCGACTGCGCCCGCCGTGCATCCCCATCTGCTCGACCCGGACGGGTCGCTACGTCACCGGCACACAGGCGCTCGACCCCGGATTCTGGGCCCGTCAGCTCGCCGAACCCGTGCTGTTCTGGCCGGCGTTGGACGGACTGCTGACCGAGCGGGACCACCTGCTCGTCGACGCCGGCCCGGGCCAGGACCTGGCGGTACTGGCCCGACGCCACCCGGCGGTACGAACCGGCCGCAGCGAGGTGCTCGCCGTACTGCCGTCCGGTGCCGAGGGCACGCTGGCGTCCTGGCGGGGTGCGCTGCGGACGCTGGCCGGGGTCAGCCCCGGGCGCTCGCTTCCACGAGCCGCCGGTTGACGAAGTCGACGAGCAGGCGCGGGGTGTTGAGCCCGTCCAGGTCCTCGTCCGGGACCGTGACACCGCGCTCGTCCTGGATCCGCGTGACCACCTCGTACACGGCGAGCGAGTCCAGTCCGAGATCACTGAAGGTGCTGCCGGCACCGGTCTCGCCGAAGTCCGTCGAGCCGTCGGTGCCGACGCACTGGTCGACGATGCGCTTGAGGTCGCTGAGGGTGAACGGGTCCATACGGGCCTCCTGCCGGAAGGGTCACAAGTGGCACCCACTGTCGGCAGCCGGGGTCGAGGCCGGGTCGAACACCGGTCGACGTACTGAGATCTCCCGCCAAATGAGCCTCGGAGCGGCGGTGACGAGGCTGGTGTGGCGATGCCGGTCGCGCCGGGACGGCGCTCGGTAGCCGGTGCCGGTGCCGCAGCCGGCATCGGCGACCACGACCGGCGCCGCTTCGCCCGGTGACCGGGACTCCCGCTCCGGGTATCGGTCCGGCTCGTCCGTCCATCGACCTCGCGCGGGGACCACCATCACGTCGCCGCCCCTCCCCTTGCGGCCGCACGCACCGGACCCCGCTCGGGCCGCCTGAGCGGCGCCGCTTCCTGCAGCCGGCCCGATCCGCCGGACGGCCCCTGCGCCGGGGCCGGGCTCAAGCCGGGCTCCGGCCGGGTTCGAGGGGGGCACGCGCATGCTCGAAGCCGTCCGGTGCGCACAGACCTTCAGGAGGTTGCCACGGTGTACCACCCTCTGCGTGTCCATGCCCGACGGCACAGCCGGGTTCTGGGGGTCGGCGCGTACCGTCCGCGCCGCGAGGTAGGCAACAAGGAGGTGTGCACCTGGATCGACTCCACCGAGGAGTGGATCGAGTCCCGCACCGGAATCCGGCACCGCAGGATCGCCGACGACGACGAGACCCTGCTCCACATGGCCGTCGCGGCCGGCCGGCAGGCTCTCGAACACGCCGGTGTCGCGGCGGAGTCGGTGGACTGCGTCGTCGTGTCGACGATGACGAACTTCGCCCACACCCCGCCGCTGTCGATCGCCGTCGCGCACGCCCTCGGCGCGGTCCGTGCGGGCGGCTTCGACATCTCGGCCGGCTGCTCCGGCTTCTGCCACGCCCTCGCACTCGCCGCCGATGCCGTGACCGCCGGCGGTTCGCGGTACGTCCTCGTCATCGCCGTCGAGCGGATGACCGACGTGGTCGACATGACCGATCGGCGTCTCGCCTTCCTGTTCGGTGACGGAGCCGGCGCCGCCGTCGTCGGACCGTCCGCGCGCGCCGGCATCGGGCCGGTCGTTCGCGGCAACGACGGCAGCGGTCTTGAGGCGCTACGGATGAGTACGACCTGGGACCGGTTCGCCGCCGACCCGGCGCTGGGCCGGCCGGTCCTGGAGATGGACGGGCGGCGGGTCTTCCGCTGGGCCGTCGAACAGGTCGTACCCGCCGCCCGGCTGGCTCTGGAACGTGCCGGGCTCACGCCCTCGGACCTCACGGCGTTCGTCCCGCACCAGGCCAACCTGCGGATGATCGAGGTCCTCGTCGACCGGCTGGGGCTGCCCGGTCATGTCGCCGTCGCCCGCGACGGAGCCGACTCCGGCAACACCTCCTCCGCCTCCGTGCCGCTGGCCATGGACCGGCTGGTGCGCTCGGGTGCGGTGCCGGGCGGCGGCCCCGCGCTCGTCATGGGCTTCGGCTCGGGCTTCAGCTACGCGGGCCAGACCGTGCTCCTGCCCGATTGTCCCGACGACATCGCCCGCACCTGACCACCCGACCCACACACCGGGAGAACGCACGTGATCGTCCACACCCTGATCTACCGGTTCCCCGAGTCCGCCCGCGCCGAAGAGCTCGACGAGTTCTTCGCCGCGGCCCGCGAACTCGTCCTGGGCACCGGCCTGATGACCGCGTTCGACGTCCAGCCCCATCTGTGGCTGGCCGCGGACGAGCGGGCCCGGGGCATGACCGCGGCGTACATCGTCCAGTTCGCCTGCGCCGACCTCGACACGCTCGCCAAGTTCAGCGAACTGCCCGCCGTCTACGACTTCATCACCGACTGGAAGGCCCGGCTCGGCTTCGAGGCCGCGTACGCCAACCACCGCCAGCTCGACCTGACCTCAGCCGCCTCCTGACAGGTCCGCACGCCACGAGGAGAACCCGAATGCGACATGTCGAACACACCGTCACCGTCCAGGCCCCGCGGGAGGTGATCTGGCAGATCCTCGTCGACGTGGAGGGCTACGCGGACATTTTCCCGCCCACCGAGAAGGTGGAGATCGTCGAAGAGGGCCCCGGACACCAGACGGTCAGGCTGCACGTCGACGTCAACGGCGAGACGGTCACCTGGACCTCCCGCCGTGACCTGGACGCGGAACGTCACGTCATCGCCTACCGTCAGCTGGAGACCGCGCCGATCGTCGGCGGCATGAGCGGCGAGTGGCGTGCCTTCGTCCTGGACGCCACCCGTACGCAGCTGGTCCTGACCCACGACTTCACCGTCCGTGAACCCGCTGATGACGGCCTGGTGGCCGGCCGGTTCACCGCCGACGAGGCGAGCGCGCTGCTGGAAGCGGCGGTCGAGCGCAACAGCGTCGCCGACCTCGGAGCGGTACTCACCGAGGCGGAGCGCCGTACGGCCCGAGGCGGTGAGCGCCGGGTGAAGACCTTCGTCGACCTCAGCTTCGCCACCCGCGACACCCCCAGCGAGGCCACGCCGGTCACCGTCGACCTGCTCGACCACGTCACCGGCGCCACCGTTCTCGGCCTCACTCCCGAGGACTTCCCGGACGGCATGGCCATCTCCAACGAGACGGTCACACTGACCACGCACACCGGCACCCACATGGACGCCCCCCTGCACTACGGCCCCTTCAGCGGCGGCAAGCCCGCCAAGTCGATCGACGAGGTGCCGCTGGAGTGGTGCTACGGACCAGGCGTACGCCTCGACGTACGGCACGTGCCGCCTGGTGAGGGCATCACCGTCGAGCACCTCATCGCCGCCCTGGACGAGGCCGGGCACACACTGGCACCCGGCGACATCGTGCTGCTGTGGACCGGTGCCGACGCGCTGTGGGGCAGTGCCGAGTACCTGAGCCGGTTCCCCGGTCTGACCGGAGAAGGGACGGCGTTCCTCGCCGAGTCGGGGGTGCGGGTCATCGGGATCGACGCCTGGGGCCTGGACCGGCCCATGGGCGCCATGATCGAGGAGTACCGGCGCACCGGCGATCAGGGCTGTCTGTGGCCCGCCCACGTCTACGGCCGGACGCAGGAGTACCTCCAGCTGGAGAAGCTCACCGACCTCGGGCGGTTGCCCGGCCCCACCGGGTTCGACGTGAGCTGCTTTCCGGTGGCCGTGGCCGGAGCCGGGGCCGGTTGGACCCGGGTCGTGGCCGTGATCGAGGATCCCGAAGGGAGCACGACTCCGTGAGCGCACCCGTACATGACGCACTCGACGCCGATGTCGTGGTCGCCGGCGCCGGCCCGACCGGCCTGATGCTCGCCGCCGAACTGCGCCTCGCCGGCGCCGACGTGCTGGTCCTGGACAAGCTGCCCGAACCGAGCGGTCAGTCCCGGGCGTTGGGCGTGAATCCCCGGGCCGTGGAGCTGTGGGACCAGCGCGGCATCCTCGGCCGGTTCGACGGACAGCCCCTGCTCACCCGGTCCCACTACGGGGCGCTGGCCCAGCCGCTGGACTTCGGCCGCCTCGACACCCCGTACGGCGCCATGATGGTCCCGCAGAGCCGGGTGGAGCGCGAACTCGGGTCCTGGGCAGGGGAGTTGGGGGCCCGTATCCGGCACGGCCGCGAGGTGACCGGGGTACGGCAGCACCCGGACCGTGTCGAGCTGGATGTCCGCGGCCCGGCCGACGACACCACCGTGGTCACCGCCTCGTACCTGGTCGGTTGCGACGGCAGCCGCAGCACCGTGCGCCGCGCCGCCGGGATCGACTACCCGGGCGTGCCGTCCACCGTCGACGCGCTGATGGCGGACGTGTCCGGTCTCGACCTGTCGTTCAAGTTCTTCGAGCGCAACGACCGGGGTCTGTGGGCGGTGTTCCCGGTCGGCGAGGGCGTCTTCCGGGTCGTCGTCTACGACTTCGACCGCCCGCCGGCCCGAGCCGCCCAGGCTCCGGCCTTCGCCGAGGTGTGCGATGCCGCCGAGCGGGTCGCCGGTCTCGACCTGTCCGCCGGGACCCCGCACTGGGTCAGCAGGCACGGCAACACCACACGCCTGGCAGAACGCTTCCGCCGCGGACGGGTGCTGCTCGCGGGCGACGCGGCCCATGTCGTGCCACCGGCCGGAGGCCAACTGCTCACCTGCGGGCTGCACGACGCCGTCAACCTCGGCTGGAAACTCGGAGCCGAGGTAGCAGGCTGGGCCCCGCCCGGCCTGCTGGACACCTACCACGACGAGCGCCACCCGACGGCGGCCCGCGTCGTCCTCAACGCCCGCGTCCAGAACCTGCTGATGTCCGCGGGCGCCGACGTCGAGGCACTGCGCACCCTGTTCACCGAGCTGATGGGGCACGACGGTGTCAACACCGCACTGTCCGAACAGCTCAGCGCCATCGGCGTCCGCTACGACGTCCAGGCGGGCGACCATCCGCTCCTCGGCCGTGGCCTGCCGCACCGGTCGCTGCGCACCGCCGACGGGCCGGTCACCACCACCGGACTGCTGCACCGGGCCCGCGGCCTGCTGCTCGAACTGGGCGAGAGCCGCGCCCGCACCGCGCTCACCGAGGCCTGGGGCGACCGCGTCGACGCCGTAGTCGCCGCACCGCACGACACGGACACCCTCGACTTCGAGGGAGCGTCGGCCCTCCTCGTCCGTCCCGACGGTCACATCGCCTGGGTGAGCACTGACCCGGACGGTACGGACGGCCTCGCGGACGCGCTGCGGCGCTGGTTCGGAGAACCGACCCGGGAGCCGGCCGGGGCCCTGACCGGAGATCCGACCGCAGAAGGGAGCCGGCCATGAGCATCACGACCCCGGACGACGAGGACTTCGCCTTCGCCTCCGCCACCGATCTCCTCGCCGCCATTCACCGCCGCGCGATCTCTAGCCGGGAGCTCCTGGACCTGTACCTCGCCCGCATCGAGCGCCTCAACCCCGACCTCAACGCGGTGGTCACCCTCGACACCGACCGTGCCCGCACCGGTGCTGACGCGGCCGACGAGGTGCTGGCGCGCGGCGAGGACGTAGGACCGCTGCACGGCCTGCCCATGACGGTGAAGGACACCCTCGAGACGGCGGGTATGCGCACCACCGCCGGAGCGGCGGAACTCGCCGGGCACGTCCCGGACCGCGACGCCGACGCGGTCGCGCGCCTGCGGTCCGCCGGCGCGGTGGTGTTCGGCAAGACGAACACCGCCACCTACGCCGCCGATGCCCAGACCTACAACCCGGTCTTCGGCACCACCAACAACCCGTGGGACCCCGGTCTCGCCCCCGGGGGCTCCTCCGGAGGCGCCGCCACCGCGCTCGCGGCCGGACTGACCGCTCTCGAACTCGCCGGTGAGCTGTCCGGTTCAGCCCGCTATCCGGCGCACTGCTGCGGCGTGTTCGCCCTGCGACCCTCGTACGGTCTGCTCCCCACCCGCGGCCACATCCCGCGCGCTCCCGGCTCGCTCAAGTCGAACGACATGGTGACCCTGGCGCCCCTGGCCCGCGACGCACGGGACCTGGACCTCGCGCTCGACGTGCTGGCCGGCCCCACCCCGGACCGGGCCGTCGCCTGGCGGCTGACCCTGCCGCCGCCACGCTCCGCCTCCCTCGCCGGGCTCCGGGTCGGGGTGTGGCTGGACGACCCGGACTGCCCCGTGGACTCCGCGACCGGGGACGTCCTCGCCGCCGCCGTGGCCCGACTGGGCACCGCCGGCGCCCGGTTGACCGAGGTCCGCCCGGTCGACCGGAGCGGGCACGACCCGCTGTACGACCGACTGCTCCAGGCCGCGATCAGCGGCGGGGTCCCGCAGGCGGTGTACGACCGTAACCGCGCCCTCGCCGCCGGGCTCGCCCCCGAGGACTCGGGCCCGTTCGCCACGATGCTGCGTGCGGCCACCCAGCCGCACCGGGACTGGCTGGTGGCCGACGAGGCACGCGAGCAACAGCGGGCCCGCTGGGCGGAGTTCTTCACCGAGTACGACGTACTGGTCTGCCCGGTCGCCTGCACCACGGGCGTACCGCACGACCAGAACCCCGATCTTGCCGCCCGCCGCATCACCGTCGACGGACGTCCGCGCCCGTACTGGGACCTGATCCGCTGGACCAGCCCGGCCACCCTGGCCGGCCTGCCGGCCGCCTCGGTACCCGTGGGCCTGACCCATGACGGGCTGCCCGTGGGGCTCCAGGTCGTGGGCCCGTATCTGGAGGACCGCACCGTCACCCGGGTCGCGGACCTGCTCGCCCGGCTCACCGGCGGATTCAGGCGCCCGCCCGGCATGGCCGCGGACACGACGGCACAGCGCACGGAGGGGGAGGTCCATGTCTGACAGCACCGCGAGGGAGAAGCCGGTGGCCGGAGAGTGGAAGCACGAGAGGTACCCCGTCGTCGTCGCCGGCGGCGGCCCGGTCGGCACGATGCTCGCCTGTGAGCTGCGCCGGGCCGGAGTGGACGTCCTGGTCCTGGAGAAGCGCACCGAACCGGACCTGCTGCCCCGCGCCGGGTCGATGGGCCCCCTCGCCTTCGAGGCGCTGGAACGGCTGGGGCTCGGCGACGAACTCCTGGCCGCCGAGCAGGACACCCTCGCCGAGTACGCCCGGATGTTCACCGAGTGGGCTGCCAAGTCCGGTGCCGGAGAAGGTCCTTCCGACCCGGGGAAGGCACCGGCCCGCAAGGCGCCCAAGGAACACTTCGCCGGCCTGGAACGCATCGACCCGGCCCGCCGCACCGACCCCGGCCGACGGCGGGTCCGCGTGGAACAGCCGGTCCTGGAGGCGATCCTGCACCGCCACGCCCTGCGGCTGGGGGCGGTCGTACTGCGCGGACACGCCATCACCGGGCTCCACCAGGACGAGGAGCGCGTCGTCGTCGAGGTCGACACCCCGCACGGTGTCCGGCACGTCCACGCCGAGTACATGGTGGGCTGCGACGGCGCCGACAGCACCGTACGCCGCCTGGCGGGCTTCGACTTCCCCGGCACCGACCCCTCGGTCACCGGACGCATGGCGGTGGTCGAGATGGCCGACGCCGAGAAGCTCGCACCCGGCTTCCACTACACGCCGGTCGGCCTGTACGTGCACGGACTGGGCGTGAACCGGCTGTCCACCGTGGAGTTCGACGGCCCGCCCGCGCCGGACGCGCCGCCGATGACCGTCCAGGAGCTCCAGGACAGCATCCGCCGGGTCAGCGGCACCGACGTCACCATCAGCGACATGTCCTCCGGGACCCGCTGGATCGACACCGCCCGCCAGGTGCCGACCTACCGCTTCGGGCGCGTGCTGCTCGCCGGCGACGCCGCCCACATCTACGCCCCCGTCGGTGGTCAGGGTCTCAACGTGGGCCTGGTGGACGCCGCCAACCTGGGCTGGAAGCTGGCCGCGCAGGTTCAGCGGTGGGCGCCGTACCACCTCCTGGACAGCTATACCGCCGAGCGTCACCCGGTCGCCGCCCGCCTGCTGCAGAACACCCGCGCCCAGATCGCTCTCATGCACCCTGACCCCCGGACCGGCGCGCTGCGCGAGCTGTTCGACCAACTCCTCGACATCGACGAGGTCCACCGCGTGATCGCGGACACGATGGCCGGTATGGACGTCCGGTACGACCTCTCCGACGACCAGGACCACCTCCTGACCGGCACGCTGTGCGCCGACATGAAGCTGTCCGGCGACACCGGCGTGACCCGGCTCGCCCAGCTGTGGGGCCAGGGGCGCGGTGTCCTGCTCGCCGTCGGGGACCGGCCCGAGATACACCGCGTCGCGCAGCCCTGGGCCCATCGGGTCCGTCTGATCTCCGCGCGCGCCGAACGCGACGACGTCGACGCCCTGTTGATCCGTCCCGACGGGTGCGTGGCCTGGGCGCTGCCGGTCGGCGCAGACCTGGACGGGCAGCGGCTGGCGGGAGCGCTGGGCGCCTGGTTCGGGCGGGCCGCGACAGGGCTCTGAGGCCAGCCGTACACCTCAGCGACGAGGAGGCTCAGTGACGAAAGAGAAGGAGAGGCAGACATGTGCACCATGACCATCGACGACCTGCGTCGCATCCTGGCCGAGTGCGCCGGCGAGGACGAGGCGGTCGACCTCGGGGGCGACATCCTGGACGCGACCTTCGCCGACCTCGGCTACGACTCCCTGGCCCTGATGGAGACCGCCGCCCGGATCGAGCGCGAGTTCGGGGTGGCCGTGCCCGAGGACGAGTTCACCGGCACGGCCACTCCGCGCGCGGTCCTTCGCGCCCTGGACGCGGCCCGCACTCCGTGACGGGCGGCGGCCGGGTCCTGGTCGTCGACGACGAGCCCAAGATCCGTATGGTCGTCCGTGGCTACCTCGAGGCCGACGGCTTCGAGGTGGTCGAGGCGGCCGACGGGGCCGCCGGGCTGCGCGCGATCACCCGCGACCGGCCGGATCTGGTTGTCCTGGACGTAATGCTTCCGGGTCTGGACGGCTACGAGGTGCTGCGCCGGCTGCGGGCCACCGACGACACTCCGGTGATCCTGCTGACCGCGCGCGCCGAGGAGGTCGACCGGATCATCGGTTTCACCGCGGGCGGCGACGACTACGTCACCAAGCCGTTCAGCGCCCGCGAACTGGCCCTGCGCGTCAGGGCCATACTGCGCCGCAGTGAGGGTCCGGAGCGCGGGCAGCCGGAGGACGAGTCGCTCTGCTTCGACGGCATGGTGATCGACCCCGTCTCCCGCACGGTGCGCACCGCTGCGCGGCCAGGTGACGAGCCGTGCCTCGAAGCCGAGCTGAGCGCGCTCGACTTCGACCTTCTGCTGGCCCTGGCCCGCGCGCCCGGCCGGGTATTCACCCGGCGTCAGCTCGTCGACCATGTGTGGGGCCGTTACGCCTTCTGTGACCAACGGGTGGTCGACGTGCATGTCCGCACACTGCGCCGGGCCCTGTGCGACGACGCGGCCGCGCCCCGCTACATCGGCACGGTACGCGCCGTCGGGTACCGCTTCCTGGCCCGTCCGGGCGGGTGACCCGTGCGCCCCCTCCGGCACGGTCCGCTTCACGGAAGCTTCATCGTCCGCGCCGTCAGCGCCACATGGACCGGTGGTGTGCTGGGCGGTATGAAGACCATCGGCACCGAGAGTGCGCCCCGCACCGTACAGACCACCCGCGCCGCCGCGTCCGTGGCCGCCGGGGTGAAGACCTACGACGGCCCGGGCGGCGAGGTCCGCGCCCTGGACCGGGTCACCGTCGAGTTCGCCGCCGGCGAGTGCACCGCCGTCCTCGGTCCTGCCGGCTCCGGGAAGTCCGCGCTGCTGCGCTGCGCCGCCGGACTGGACCGGCTCACCGCCGGCCGGGCCCGGATCGCGGACACGGACCTGGGCTCGCTGGACGAGCGCGAACTGACCCTGCTGCGCCGCACCCGCGTCGGCTTCGTCCTGCGGGCCTTCGAGGGATACGGCCTCGCCCCCGGCCGCACCTTGCGGGAGGACCTGCTGATGCCCTGGTCCCTGGCGGGTGTCCGCCCCGACCCGGCCCTCGTCGACGAACTAGTCGACCGCCTCGGTCTCGGCACCCGGCTGGGCCGGCGCCCCGGCGAACTGTCCACCGGGGAGCTCCGGAGCGCCGCCGTGGCCCGCGCCTTGATCCACGGTCCAGAGATCGTCTTCGTCGACGAGCCGTCGGTCGGCGCGGCCGACGGAGCCTTGCGCTTCCTGCGGGAGACGGCGGTCGGCATCTGCCGGACGATCGTGGCGGTCACCCGTGATCCGGAGGTCGCGGCCCACGCCGATCGTGCCGTCTTCCTCGCCGGTGGCCGGGTCGTCGACACCCTCCGGCACCCCACCGCGAGCGCGGTACGGGAGCGCTTGCGGCAGTACGGACTTGCCGGGTGAGGAGCGGCCGGAAGGGCTGGCCCGGCCGATGCGTGGCGGCCGTACGGCGGCGGTTGGTCTCGACCCGGCTGCGCACCCGCCTCGTCCTGTCCCACTTGGGGGTTCTCGTCGTCGCGGTGGTGGCGATGACGGTGGCGGCATGGTGCCGAACGCCCAACGAGTTCGAGCGCGCCATCCGCGGCAGGGACGGCTCGCATGCCGAGTCCGTCTCCCGCAACGTCGTCGACGCCTTCGGCGACTCCATGCTGGTCACCTTGGTAGTAGGCCTCGTGGTGGCGGTGCTCTTCGCCGGCGCCCTCTCCCAGGTGCTGCTCACCCCGCTCGACCGGGTGCGCTCAGCCGTCCGCCACCTCGCCGCCGGCCGCTACGGCGAATGCGTGGAGCTGCCCGGCGAACCCGGTCTCACCGCCCTCGTACGTGATGTGAACCAACTGGCCGCGGCGCTCGCCGACATCGAACGCCGCCGGGCCCGCCTGGTCTCCGAGGTGGCACACGAGATGCGCACCCCGCTCGCCACCCTGCGCGGCCAGATCGACGGCATCGCGGACGGGGTCTTCCAGCCGGACCAGGCCATGCTGGCCTCCCTCCTGGAGGACCTGGACCGGCTGCAGAGGCTCGCCGAGGACCTGTCGCAGCTGTCGCGGATCGAGGAGGGCGCCTTCGCCCTGCGCCCGGAGCGCACCGATGTGTCGCAGGTCGTCCGCCGCAGCGTGGAGCGATTGCGCCCCCAGTTCGTCGAGGGTGGCGTCGACCTGTGCGTAACCCCGGCCGACCGCACCGTCGCGGAACTCGACACGGACCGTCTCGCCCAGGTCGTCACGAACCTCGTGGGCAACGCGCTGGCCGCCACGCCCCCCGGCGGCCGGGTTACGGTCGGCGTCCGTGCCGACGGGGAGGAGGTCGCCGTCGCCGTCTCGGACACCGGCATCGGCTTGGCGCCGGACGACCTGGAGCGCATTTTCGCTCGCTTCGAACGCGTTGAGCATCCGGGGCGTGCCGTCCCGGCGAGCGGCAGCGGCATCGGTCTGACGATCGCCCGGGGCATCGCCCGCGGCCACGGCGGGGACATCAGGGCGATGTCGGACGGTCTGGGACTGGGGGCCTGCTTCGAAGTGCGGTTACCGCGCAGGCTCACGACCGCTCACGCAAGCCGGAACCAAGATCCGCGGGCTCAGGGCGCCCTTCCGAGGACGGACCGCTGCGGCCCCTCCCAGACCCCGAATTCCCCCTGCTGATACAGCACCGGACTGCCGGGCAGCACCTCGATCGTGTCCACCCGCCCGATGACGATCCGGTGATCCCCTGCCTCGACCGTCCGCACCACCACACACTCGGCCCGGGCCAGCACGCCCTCCAGCAGGACGGGCGCCCCTCCGGCCACCACGGACGGGAGCCAGGGCACCCCGGCGAACTTCCGGTCCGAACGGCTCGCGAACACCCGCGCCGTCTCCTGGCCCCCGTCGGCGAGCACGTTGACCACGAACACTCCTGAGGCGACCAGCCCCGGGAGCGTCCGCGCCTGCCGTCCGACGCACACCAGCAGCAGGGGCGGTTCCACGGACACCGCGGTCACCGCGGTGCACGTGAACCCTTGCGGCGCCCCTCCTCCGTCCAGGGTCGTCACGACCGACACCGCCGCGGGAAAGGCCCCGAAGAGATCCCGAAACTGCCTCGCATGAACCGCCATAGCGCCTCCGTGTTTCCTCACTCCCGAGGCTGCCGACCCGCCCTCGAAGCCGACTGGACACCCGATGGAGCCGACGGCCGCCACCTCCCGGGTGTTCCTCGCACAGAGGAGACCTGTTTCTCTCCGCCCAGATCTCGTCCGACGTTCCTCACCGGTTGCGTCCTGGGACTCATCCCGTGGTCGGGGACGCCGCGGGGGAGGGGGACGTGGGGGAGGGTGCTGTGGCCGGTCCCGTCGGTACGCCCTCGGTCGACAACCCCGGGGGCACAGTCAGGGTGACCAGAGGCGCGCCCGGCTGCGGCACCGGTGGTGTCACCTGCGCGGCCGGGAGCTTGGGCGGGGTGGTCTCCTGGAAGTTGACCTGGCCGAAGTTGACCAGGCCGGTCTTCTCCATCTGGGTGATGTGGTCCAGGACCACGTCGTTGGCCTGGTCGGCGAGTGCGCGGACAAGGGTGTTCTCGGTGGTGGAGCGGATCTTGGCGATGACGTTGAAGATCGAGCCGTGGGTCGTGCGCAGGGTGTTGGCGAAGTCTGCGTCGAACTGTTTGCCCTTGTCCGCGCGGAAGTTGGCCAAGAAGCCCTGCTGTTGAGGCGTGGGCTGGTCGGGGAGGGTGATGTTCAGCTCGGGGGCGATCGTGCGGCAGCTGGCGTCGAGCGCGGCATGTCCGACGACCAGGTGCCGTCCGGCCTCGCGTACGGCCGGGGTCGTGCCCTTCTGCATGGCCAAGCTCCCGGAGGGGCTCTCCCAGAGGCCGGCGGAGCGTACGAAGACGACGAAGTTGCGGTCGGCCTCGGTGAGCGGTCCCCACTGGGTGTTGGCGATGACCCGGGCCTGGTCGGAGGCCGTGGTCTGGACGCCGAGCATGCTGGGGTAGGCGAGCGCGGCCAGGGTGGCGGTGAGCGCCCCGCCGACGGCGAGGGATCCGAGCGTGCTGCGCGAGAGGGGCATGGGGCCTCCTGATGCGGGCGGTGCGACTGCCCGGTCGTACGGGCGATGCATGGAAAGGGCACCCTTGCGCCGGGTAAAGATTGCGTGACGCCGGACGGTGTCAACAACGCGTATCCGCACAGGGTGTTGGGCGACTGATTTATTCGGTTGCCGCTCCCTGCGTCCGTCCCTCAGCATGGGCGGGACATCGGGAGCTGCCCGGTGCTCCACGAGAGGAGGCACGACCGTGACCACGACTGTTTTCGGCCTGCCCGCAGACCACCTCTCACTCACTTCATGGAGCACCTCCAGCGATGTCTCACGACGATCTCTCGCAACACCCGGCGTTTTCTGACGACTTCATCACCGGTCCCTCCCGTCGCGTCCCGCCTTCGGACGGCCTCGGTGACATCGACGACCGGTTCGTCTTCGAATTCCGTCCCTACGACGACGACCTCGCCGACGGCCAGCGCTGGTCGACCTGGCTCAGCGTCGAACCCCTCTCCCGCGGTCCCGAGCCGCTCCCGGACTGGGTCGTGACCTCGCAGGGCGCGATCGACACCGAACTCGGCGTCCTCAAGACCGGCAAGGAAGCCGACGTCCACCTCGTCGAGCGCGCCGACCCACGCGACCCCGACGCCGGTGTGGTCATGGCGGCCAAGCGGTACCGCTCTCCCGAACACCGGTCCTTCCACCGCTCCGCGTCCTACACCGAGGGCCGCTCGATGAAGCGCTCCCGTGACGAGCGGGCCGTCAAGCGCAAGAGCACGTTCGGCCGGCAGGTCGCGGCCGGTGAGTGGGCGGTGTCCGAGTGGGGTGCGCTGGTGCGGCTCTGGGAGCTCGGGCTGCCGGTGCCCTACCCGGTCCAGATCGACGGCACCGAGATCCTGATGGAGTGGATCACCGTTGACGGCGAGGACGGCACGGTCGAGACCGCGCCCCGGCTCGCCCAGACCCGGCCCTCGCCCGAGCTGCTGGCGTCGTACTTCCAGCAACTCACCGACGCGCTCGCGACGATGGTGCAGAACGGCGTCGTGCACGGCGACCTCTCGGCGTACAACATCCTGGCGGCCGGCGAGCGGCTGGTGGTCATCGATCTGCCGCAGATCGTCGACCTGGTCGGCAACTTCAACGGGATGACCTTCCTCCAGCGCGACTGCGCCAACATCTGCGGCTGGTTCCGCTCGCGGGGCCTTGATGTCGACGAGCACGAGCTGTTCGCGGAACTGATGGCGCACGCCTTCTGAATCGTTCATGCCGGCGACCCCCGTGTTCGGGAACTCGGAGCCCCTTCCGTCCGACTCCTGAAGCGTGCGGCTCGATCCACGAATACCGACCTCTGCCGTACGACGCGAACTGGAGACCGGTGATGGACGAGTTCCGACAATCCCCCTCCCGCGCGGGTGCGGTGCTGCGGAAGGCAGCGCCCCCTCCCGCGCTCTGCGGCTTCCTTCTGCTGCTGACCCTGATATTCGCCACCTCGTACGCCGTCGGGTCCGGCGTCGGACCCGTCGCGCCCGGCATACACGGCACCAGTAATACGGGCGGCACCGGTGGCACCGACGGGACCGGTGACGGAGACAGTGGCACGGGAGGCATGGAAGACATGGACATGCACGGCGGAGGCAACTGATGGGTGCCGAACCGATGGCGGTCTTCGTGACGACCGATCTCACCGTCGGCGGCATGACCTGTGCCGCCTGCGTGAAACGCGTCGAGAAGAAGCTCGGCAAGCTGGAAGGGGTCACGGCGACCGTCAACCTGGCCACCGGACGGGCCAGGGTGAGCCATCCGGCGCGGATCGGCCCCGCGGAACTCGTCGAGGCGGTCGAGAAGGCCGGCTATACGGCGGCCCTTCCCGCGCCGCCGAAGAGGAAGGAGCAACGCGCCGGCGGGGACGAGGAGTTGGAGCAGGTGCGGCAGGAGCGCGACCGGCTCCTCGTCACGGCGCTGCTCGCGGTACCGGTCCTCGTCCTGTCGATGGTGCCCGACTTCCAGTTCCGCAACTGGCAGTGGCTGTGTTTCGCGCTGGCCGCCCCGGTCGCCGTGTGGGGCGCGTGGCCCTTCCACGTGCGTGCCGTGCGGGGGCTGCGGCACTCGGCGGCCACCATGGACACGCTGGTGTCCCTCGGTGTCGTGGCGTCCTTCTGCTGGTCCGCGTACGCGCTCTTCCTCGGGGGCGCGGGTGACCCCGGGATGCGGATGCCGTTCACGCTGGTGCCCGCTGCCTCGGAAGGCGTCGCCCACATCTATCTCGAAGCGGCCGTCGGCGTGACGCTGTTCGTGCTCGCCGGGCGTTTCCTGGAGGCGCGGGCCCGGCGCGGCACCGGGGCCGCACTGCGATCACTGGCGCAACTCGTCGCCAAGGACGTCTCGGTGCGCGAAGGCGGTGTCGAGCGGCTCGTCCCCGTCGAGGAGTTGGGGGTCGGGCAGGTCTTCGTCGTGCGGCCCGGTGAGCGCGTCGCCACCGACGGGCAGGTGACGGAGGGCAGTTCGGCCGTGGATCTGTCCCTGGTCACCGGCGAGAGCGAGCCGATCGAGGTGGGCCCGGGCTCGACCGTCGTCGGCGGGGCCGTCAACTCCGGTGGGCTGCTGCTCGTACGGGCCACCGCCGTCGGTGCCGACACTCAACTCGCCCGGATCACACGGCTGGTGACCGACGCTCAGGCCGGGAAGGCGAAGGCGCAGCGGCTGGCCGACTCGGTCGCCGGAGTCTTCGTACCCGTCGTGCTGGCGCTGGCCGTCACGGCGTTCGGCTTCTGGCTCGGCGCCGGGGCCGAGCCGCAGGCCGCCCTCACCGCGTGCGTGGCCGTGCTCGTCGTGGCCTGTCCGTGCGCGCTGGGTCTGGCGACTCCGACCGCGTTGATGGCAGCGACCGGCCGCGGCGCCCAACTGGGCGTTCTCGTCACCGGACCGCAGGCACTGGAGGGGCTCCGGCAGCTCGACACCGTCGTCCTCGACAAGACCGGCACCCTCACCTCCGGGCACATGACCGTCGCCCGGGTCACGGCCGTACCGGACGGGCTGGGGAAGGACGCGGTGCTGCGACTGGCCGGCGCGGTCGAACGGGGCTCGGAACATCCGCTGGGCCGGGCGATCACCGCGTATGCCCAACGCGCCTTGCCTGAAAGGGCGTTGCCGGAAGTGAGCGGCTTCAGCGCCCTGCCGGGGAAGGGGGTGCGAGGCCGCGTCGGGGGACGACTGGTCGAAGTCCTCGCCCCGGACGGCGAGTTGCCCGACGCGCTCACGGCGGCCCTGAATGCGGCGGAGACCGCCGCGCACACCCCGGTCCTGGTACGCGTGGACGGCGTGACCGAGGCGCTGATCGAGATCGGCGACGTCGTACGACCCGGAAGCTACCGCGCCGTGGACGGGTTGCGGCGACTCGGCGTCCGGCCCGTACTGGCCACCGGCGACCGGGAGGCGCCCGCCCGGGCCGTCGCGGCGGCGCTGGGCATCGACGAGGTGCACGCTCGCTGCTCACCCGAGGACAAGGCCGACCTCGTACGGGAGTTGAAGGAGCAGGGCTGCCAGGTCGCTGTCATCGGCGACGGAGTGAACGATGCCGCGGCACTCGCCCTCGCCGACCTCGGCATCGCCATGGGCACCGGCACCGACGTGGCCATCGGCGCCGCCGACGTGACCCTCGTACGCGGCGACATCGAAGCACTCGCGGACGCCGTACGACTGGCCCGACGCACCCTGGGCACCATCCGCGCCAACCTCGTGTGGGCCTTCGGCTACAACGTCGTGACCGTGCCGCTCGCCATGGTCGGCCTGCTCAACCCCATGCTCGCGGCCGCGGCCATGTCGGTCAGCTCGGTGCTGGTCGTCGCCAACAGCCTGCGGCTGCGCGGTTGGCAGCCGACGTCGACCGCTGGGAGGCGTACCCGATGAACGGACCACATCCCTGGCGGCCGACCCGCCGCCGACTCGCCGACACCCTGCTCGCCGCGGTGGCGCCCGTCGCCGTGTGCGGCGTCGCCCTGGCCGGGCTGACGGCCTGGGCCGGTGCCGGGCAGGCGGGCAGCCCGGCCAGGATCGCCGTCTCCAACAGCCGGGTCTACCTGCCCTACGGCGCCAACACGGACACCGCCGCGTTCTTCGACGTCTCCAACCTAGGCGGTTCGGACGACCGCCTCGTCGGCGTGACGTCGTCCGCCACGGGCGGGGAGATCACCCTCAGCCGCCATCGGATGGCAGACGGCGCGACCGCCTACCGGGCCGACGTGGAGTCGGTGGTCGTCCGGGCGGGCCGCGAACTCGCCATGTCGCCGCAGGACGTGGACGTGAGCCTGCGGGCCGGGGCGGGCTGGAGGGCGGGCGACCTCGTGCCGTTCACGCTGCACTTCGAGCGCAGCGGGGCGGTCAGGACGATCGCGGTGGTGGTCCGGCCGTCCGAGCAGTGACAGCTTCTTGGCAATCGCGAACAACAGCCACGGCGGGGAAGGGGGCTGTCTCGCCCAGGAGTTGCGGCCTCCCCTCACAAGGGTCGGACGCAATTCCCTTTTAGTTCCCGCCAGTTGTCGTGGCCTGGGTCACATGCTGTGGATTGAGTGTGGTGGGCTGTGGCTTTGCGTACCAACACGTGACGGTCGACGCCCTGATGCAAGGATGAGGCGCCATGAGGCCAGGGTGGAGTTCTCGCGCGATACGGGCCGCGGTGTTCGCGGCCGTCTGTGTGGTGCTCGCCTCCCTCGGCCACGTGATGATGTCCGGGAACCCCGTGCCCGCATGGGCACTGGTCGCCGGGCTCGTCGCGACCGGTAGCGCGGGCTGGTGCCTGACGGGCCGTGAGCGCGGGCGCCCTCTCATCGTGACGGTCGTGGTCGGCGCCCAGACGGTGCTGCATTCGGCGTTCTCGCTCGCCCAGTCGGCAGCCGGTGAACCGGCGACCGCGACCATGAACATGGGCTCGGTGGACTCCATGGACATGGGGCACATGGGCACCAGCCACATGGACTCCGTGCACATGGACGCCATGCACATGGGGGACACGTCGACCGGCGGCATGTCGTCGTCCGGCATGCTCGTCGCCCACCTGCTCGCCGCGCTGCTGTGCGGGCTCTGGCTGGCCTACGGCGAGAAGGCCGCGTTCCGCATCCTGCGCGCCGTCGCCGGCCGACTGGCAGCTCCGCTACGCCTGTTGCTCGCCCTGCCCACGCCCACGGACCGTCCGCGCGTCCGTGGGCGCCGGTTCCTCTCGGACCGGGCGCCACGGCTTCTCCTCCTGGTCCACGCGATCACCTCTCGGGGGCCGCCGGTTCGGACCGCTGTCGTCTGAAGACAGCCGGTATGCCGAGGCCGCCCGTGAGGCGTGCCCCGGACCACGGTCGTACGTCCGCGCAGGCGTCGTAGGGCCGTCCTTTCCCCCTCACCGGACCGAGCGCGTTCCCGCGTGCCCCGGTCCGGATCACGGATGACTGAGAAGGACTCCAGGTGATCACTCCTGCCCTGCCTGCTTCGCGCGGCAAAGGCGAGAAGAAGTCGGCAGCTCTCGACGAGTCGATAACCGCGTGGGCGCTCGCCGCCCGCCACGGTGACGCGGACGCGGTCGAGCAATTCGTCAGGGCTCTGCAACGCGACGTCCAGCGGTACGTCGCCCATCTCTGCGGCGATCCGCAGGCCGTCGACGACCTGGCACAGGACACGTTCCTGCGCGCGCTCGGCAGCCTGCACCGCTTCGAGGGCCGTTCGTCGGCGCGCTCCTGGCTGCTGTCGATCGCCCGCCGGGCCGTCATCGACAGCTACCGGTACGCGGCCGCCAGACCCCGCCTGTCCGACGTACCGGACTGGCAGTTGGCGATCGAGCTGGCCCAGCCGCTGGACCTGCCCGGTTTCGACGACGGCGTCGCGCTCCTCGACCTGCTGGCCGCGCTGCCGGACGAGCGCCGCGAGGCCTTCGTCCTCACCCAGTTGCTGGGTCTCCCGTACGCGGAGGCGGCCGAGGCGAGCGACTGCCCGATCGGCACGGTCCGTTCCCGCGTGGCACGGGCGCGGGCGGCTCTGACGGATCTGCTCGCGGAGGCGGACGAGCCCGCCGTAGTGGCGGTCTGAGCGCGTCAGCGCTCCTCTTCGAGGATCATCGGGAGCAGGTCGGCCGGGGTGGAGAAGCGGG
>NZ_JBSFLV010000146.1:0-22352 GCF_053599215.1 Streptomyces sp. NPDC001002
CTCTTCGAGTTCGTCACCGGCGTCCTGAACGTCCAGCTCGACTACATCTTCCCCGGCTCCTTCTACCCCCATGGGGGACTCGACGGCGCCGGGCCGCTGTCATGCCCGGAGTACGGGGACGTCGTACTTGGGGATCCAGGTGTCCCGGGTGACGATGGTCAGGTCTTCGAGCTGGGCCTGGGCGACGAGCATGCGGTCGAAGGGGTCGCGGTGGTGAAGGGGCAGCACTCCTGCGCGCACGCCGTGATCCAGGTTGATGGAGAGCGGCCGCAACTGACAGTCGCGGGCGCGCTCAGGCAGGTCGGCGGGTGCGTCCAGCTTGCCGAGCGCCATCTTCACGGAAAGCTCCCACGGGGTGACGGCGCTGATATAGGCCACCGGCTCGGTGTCGAGTAACTCCTTGATCTCCGGTGAGAGTTCCGGGGAGTCGAGCAGCCACCAGACCACGACGTGGGTATCGGCGAGAAGCTTCACGCGATGCCCTCCTGCCGCAGGCCGAACGCCTCGGCGAACCCGTCATCGTCGGACAGGTCGTCGAAGTCGTCGTGGAACACCACCGGCTCTTTCAGGGAGCCGCGGCTGGTGCGGCGCACGGCGGCCCGCAGCGGCACCACCTTGGCGACCGGCTCCCCCGCCCGGCTGATGATCACCTCTTCCCCTGTCTCCACCAGCTGCAGTATCCGGGAGAAGTGGGTCTTGGCGTCATGCACGTTGTACTGCCGCTGGACTTCCTGCGGTGCCATGGCGATCTCCCGAACGAGTGGACTAGGGAGTGGACTAGATAAAGGCCACGGTAGCGCGCCATCCCCCGGCCGGGCCACCGTATTCACTCCGCCGAGTGACACCGCCCCCGGCGACGTACCCTGGAGAACCCCCGGCCCGCCTCGCGTGTCGGGTCCTTCGCGTTGCCCACCCCCCTCGGACCCCGGACGGAAGCACTCCTTCATGAGCCTGCACGGTCTGCTCGATGCCGTTGTCAAGGACACCGCGCTCGCGGAAGCGATCGCGGCGGCCGGTGGCGGCAACCGCATGCACGTCGACCTGGTCGGTCCGCCCGCGGCCCGGCCGCTGGCCGTCGCCGCCCTGGCCCGGGAGACCGGCCGCCCGGTGCTGGCGGTGACCGCGACCGGCCGCGAGGCGGAGGATCTGGCGGCTGCTCTGCGGTCGCTGCTGCCGGCCGACGGGGTGGTGGAGTACCCGTCCTGGGAGACGCTCCCGCACGAGCGGCTCAGCCCGCGCAGCGACACCGTGGGCCGTCGCCTCGCCGTCCTGCGCCGGCTCACCCATCCTCGGCCCGACGACCCCGAGACCGGACCGGTGTCGGTCGTCGTCGCGCCCGTACGGTCCGTGCTGCAACCGCAGGTCAAGGGGTTGGGGGAGCTGGAGCCGGTCGCCCTGCGGACGGGCCAGACCGCCGACCTCAACGCGGTCGTCGACGCGCTCGGCGCCGCCGCCTACGCGCGCGTGGAGCTGGTCGAGAAGCGGGGCGAGTTCGCCGTACGCGGTGGAATCCTCGATGTCTTCCCGCCCACCGAGGAACACCCCCTGCGTATCGAGTTCTGGGGTGACGACGTAGAGGAGATCCGCTACTTCAAGGTCGCCGACCAGCGGTCCCTCGAAGTCGCCGACCACGGGCTGTGGGCCCCGCCCTGCCGTGAACTCCTGTTGACGGAGGACGTCCGCTCGCGCGCGCGTGCCCTCGCCGAACAGCACCCCGAGCTGGGCGAACTGCTCGGCCGCATCGCCGAGGGCATCGCCGTGGAAGGCATGGAGTCCCTCGCCCCCGTCCTGGTCGACGACATGGAGCTGCTCCTCGACGTACTGCCCAAGGGCGCCATGGCCGTCGTATGCGACCCGGAGCGGGTACGCACGCGTGCCGCCGACCTCGTCGCGACCAGCCAGGAGTTCCTGCAGGCCTCCTGGGCGGCCACCGCCGGTGGCGGTGAGGCCCCGATCGACGTCGGCGCGGCCTCCCTGTGGTCCATCGCGGACGTCCGGGACCGGGCGCGCGAGCTGGACATCATGTGGTGGTCGGTGTCGCCCTTCGCCGCCGACGAGGAACTGGACGCCGACACCCTCAAGCTCGGCATGCACGCCCCCGAGACCTACCGCGGCGACACCGCCAAGGCGCTCGCCGACACCAAGGGCTGGCTCGCCGACGGCTGGCGCACGGTCTACGTCACCGAGGCGCACGGCCCCGCCGCCCGCACGGTCGAGGTGCTCGGCGGCGAGGGCATCGCGGCCCGCCTGGACACCACCGGCCTCACGGACCTGGAGCCGTCCGTCGTGCACGTGGCGTGCGGCTCGATCGACTACGGCTTCGTCGACCCGGCGCTCAGACTCGCCGTGCTCACCGAGACCGACCTGTCCGGCCAGAAGGCGGCCGGCAAGGACGGCGCCCGGATGCCGGCCCGCCGCCGCAAGACGATCGACCCGCTCAGCCTGGAGGCCGGCGACTACATCGTCCACGAGCAGCACGGTGTGGGCCGCTACATCGAGATGGTCCAGCGGACCGTCCAGGGCGCGACCCGCGAGTACCTGGTGGTGGAGTACGCGCCCGCCAAGCGCGGCCAGCCAGGCGACCGCCTCTACATCCCCACCGACCAGCTGGAACAGATCACCAAGTACGTCGGCGGCGAGGCCCCCACCCTGCACCGCCTCGGCGGCGCCGACTGGACCAAGACCAAGGCGCGCGCCAAGAAGGCCGTCAAGGAGATCGCGGCCGACCTGATCAAGCTCTACAGCGCCCGCATGGCCGCCCCCGGGCACACCTTCGGCCCGGACACGCCCTGGCAGCGCGAGCTGGAGGACGCCTTCCCGTACGTGGAGACCCCCGACCAGCTGACCACCATCGCCGAGGTCAAGGACGACATGGAGAAGTCGGTCCCGATGGACCGCCTGATCTGCGGCGACGTCGGCTACGGCAAGACCGAGATCGCGGTCCGCGCCGCCTTCAAGGCCGTCCAGGACGGCAAGCAGGTCGCCGTCCTCGTCCCCACCACCCTGCTGGTGCAGCAGCACTTCGGCACCTTCTCCGAGCGCTACTCCCAATTCCCGGTCAACGTACGGGCGTTGTCCCGCTTCCAGACCGACACCGAGGCGAAGGCGACCCTGGAGGGCCTGCAGGAGGGCTCGGTGGACGTCGTCATCGGCACCCACCGGCTCTTCTCCTCCGAGACCAAGTTCAAGGACCTGGGCCTGGTCATCGTCGACGAGGAACAGCGCTTCGGCGTCGAGCACAAGGAGCAGCTGAAGAAGCTGCGCGCCAACGTCGACGTACTGACGATGTCCGCCACCCCCATCCCCCGCACCCTGGAGATGGCGGTGACCGGCATCCGCGAGATGTCCACGATCACCACCCCGCCCGAGGAGCGCCACCCCGTCCTCACCTTCGTCGGCCCCTACGAGGAGAAGCAGATCGGCGCGGCCGTCCGCCGTGAACTCCTCCGCGAGGGCCAGGTCTTCTACATCCACAACCGCGTCGAGTCCATCGACCGCGCCGCCGCCCGCCTGCGCGAGATCGTCCCCGAGGCCCGCATCGCCACCGCCCACGGCCAGATGTCGGAGACCGCCCTGGAACAGGTCGTCGTCGACTTCTGGGAGAAGCGGTACGACGTCCTCGTCTCGACCACGATCGTCGAGTCCGGCATCGACATCTCCAACGCCAACACCCTCATCGTGGAGCGCGGCGACAACTTCGGCCTCTCCCAACTCCACCAGCTGCGCGGCCGGGTGGGCCGCGGCCGCGAGCGCGGGTACGCCTACTTCCTGTACCCGCCGGAGAAGCCGCTGACCGAGACCGCGCACGAGCGGCTCGCCACCATCGCCCAGCACACCGAGATGGGCGCGGGCATGTACGTGGCCATGAAGGACCTCGAAATCCGGGGCGCCGGCAACCTGTTGGGCGGCGAACAGTCCGGGCACATCGCGGGCGTCGGCTTCGACCTGTACGTCCGCATGGTCGGCGAGGCCGTCGCGGACTACCGCGCCTCCCTGGAGGGCGGGGTCGAGGAGGAGCCGCCCCTGGAGGTCAAGATCGAGCTCCCGGTCGACGCGCACGTCCCGCACGACTACGCCCCCGGCGAGCGCCTGCGCCTGCAGGCCTACCGCTCCATCGCCTCCGCCAACACGGAGGAGGACGTCAAGTCCGTACGCGAGGAACTCACCGACCGCTACGGCAAGTTGCCCGAACCGGTGGAGAACCTGCTCCTGGTGGCCGGCCTGCGCATGCTCGCCCGCGCGTGCGGCGTCGGCGAGATCGTCCTGCAGGGCACCAACATCCGCTTCGCACCGGTGGAGTTGCGCGAGTCCCAGGAACTGCGCCTCAAGCGCCTGTACCCGGGCACCGTCATCAAGCCGACGGCCCACCAGGTGCTGGTGCCACGGCCGAAGACGGCGAAGGTCGGCGGAAAGCCGTTGGTCGGGCGGGAGTTGCTCGGCTGGGTGGGGGAGTTCCTGACGTCGATCCTGGGGTCGTAGCGCCTGGGCCGCTCTTGTTTCGGTAGGCCTCCGGGACCCGGGTTACGCGTCGACGCGTATACGCCGGTTCGATCGTGAAACTCCGGGTCCCGGGCGTCCGCCCTCCGGCAGGATGTCCGCCATGGCGGACAGGGGGCGCGCGAGCACGATCGCGTGGACGGGGGCGACGTGCGTGCTGGTCGCCGCCGCCCTGGTCTTCGCGCTGGGGCCGGAGCACGCTCCACTGGGTGTGTCGGACCGCAGCGGTCTGGTGTCCATGGTGGCGGCCGTGGCCGCCCTGATGGCCGCCGTGATCGCGCTGCTGTGGTCCCGGCCGGGCGGCCACGAGGACGAGGCGGCCGCCGTCGCCCGGCTGGCTCGTGAGGTCCGGGCGGTGGGCGAGCCGCAGTGGACGCACAGCCTCGGCGGAGACCTGACCGCGATCGATGTGACCTTCGCCTTCCGGCCGTACGCGAACGCGCGCGCCGCGGCCCTCCCGCCCACGCCCGCGGGCCAGTTGGAGCGAGTGGTCGAGGACTACTGCGCACTTCGCCCCCGACGACTGGTGATCACCGGGGAGTCGGGGGCGGGCAAGACCGTGCTGGCCTGGAAACTCGCCATGGAGCTCAACAAGGCGCGCGCGGAAGGCGAGCCGGTGCCGGTCCTGATGGCCCTCGCGGACTGGGACGAAGAGGAGCCCGTGGGCGACTGGATCGCCCGTCATCTCGAACGTGACTACGGTCTGCCGCCGAGATCCGCCCGCAAGGTCGTGGCAGCCCGGATGGTCCTGCCGATCCTCGACGGCCTGGACGAGATGGACGCGGCGGACACCCCGGTGGCCGAGTCACGGGCGCTCGTCGCACTGGACGCCCTGGCCCGTTACCAGGACGGCATCGAGCCGGCACCGCTCGTACTGACCTGCCGCACCCGCCAGTACGACGCTCTGGAGACAAACGCCAACCACCTTCTCGACGCCGCGCGCATCGAGATCGATCCGGTCACCCCCGACCGGGCCGTGCGCTTCCTCGAACAGCGCGGCGCCGCACGCCGTCCCGCCGTCTGGCAGCCGCTGCTCGACGAACTGCGGTCCACGCCGGGCGGGGTGCTCAGCCGGGCGCTGTCCACGCCTTGGCGGCTCACCCTCGCCGCGACCGTGTACGAACGGGACGGCGATCCTGGGGAGTTGGTCGGCGCCCACACCGCGGACGAGGCGGCGGACCTGCTGCTGCGCCGGTATGTTCCGGCGTCCCTTCGGGCGATGGGCGGCGCCCCGGGAGGCTGCGGTGCGGGCGAGGCCCAACGGAGACTCGCCGTCCTGGCCCGGTCGCTGGACTCCCCGGGCGGAGCACAGACCGATCTGAGGCTGCCTCAGCTGAGCGGACAGCTGGGCGGGGGCCTGCCGAGGATCATGCTGTGCGCGCTCGTCGTGGCATGTGCCGTGCCGTCCGTTCTCCTTCTGGCGGTCTCCGGAGCCGCGTTCACACTCCGCGGCTCGGCCGCCATCACCGCGGCCGCGGCTGCGCTGACCCTGCCCATCGTGCTGGCCGAGAGACTGAGATGGCTCGCCTTTTCCTGGTATATGCCCCCAATCGGAAGCCCGTTGTGGCGCGTGGGGGTCAGGCTGGCGCTCCGGGGCGGCAGTCGACGCTGGCAGACGCTCGGCAAGGTCGGCCTGTTCGCCTCCGTGTGCGTGTTCATGGCCCTTCCCGTCGGTGGGTCCGGCGGCTGGCGACTGGTGGTGCCGTTGGTCCCGTTGGCCCTGGTCGTGGTGGCCTTCGCGGCGGCCGAGTGGCTCGACGTGGCCGCCATCGGGCCGTTGGGATGGCCCCGCGGAGGTGCCTACGCCGCCACCGCTATGGGCTGCGCACTGGTCCTCATGGCTGCGCTGTGGCGGCCGACTTCAGGCGCCCTCGGCGCGGTCGCGCTGCTCAGCGTCCTGGCCATCGGCGTCGGTTCACTCTGGCTGGAGTACGCCGCGTTCCTGCTGATCACGCCCCAACTCCCGTTCCGCCTCGCCCGTTTCCTCGACTGGTCCGTCTCGGCGGGCCTTCTGCGGAGATCCGGCGTCGCCTACCAGTTCCGCCACCGTGAGTTCCAGGAGTGGCTGGTGCTGCATCCCGACCCCGAAAACTGAGGCCGCCCGCGGGACGTTCGTCTCCGCGGGCGGCCTCGGTCGGCTCGGTGACTCCTCCGTGGGGCCTGCTGGCCTACGGCTGGTCGGGCTTGTCGCGGTCCATGCCGAGGGCGCCCTCGATCTTCTGCTGCGCCTGGTCGACCTGGCTCTCGTACTTGTTGCCGGTCTTCTCGTTGACCTTCTTCTCCGCCATGTCGGACATGTCCTTGGCCTTGTCCTGCGCCTGGCGGTTGCTCCTGAACCTGTCGAGGATGCCCATCCAGAGCTCCTTCCGGAGGTGACTCACGGTCGACGATACGTCCGAAATGCGCGAAGCGCACACTGTGGACACAAATGGTCTGGACCTCCCGAACAACCCTGTGCGCCCGCTCGCTACGGTGTGCACCAACAAGTACTGGGAAGACGCCTGTTGCGGGGTCGGGACGCTCCTGTTGGAGCGAGGTCGAAGGGGAGGGGCGCACTGTGAGGCGTCTGAGGGGCGGGACCGCGGCTGTCGCCGTGCTGGTGATCGGCATGGGCGGCCTCGCCGGGTGCAAGGACATGACGAGCGGAGCGCCGGGACCGGAACAGTCCACGGGCAGCGACGCGGGCGGCGGTGGCGGAGGCGGCGGTGCCGCGCTCACGGCCGCGAAGGCACTGACCGTCAAGGGGCGGGCGCCCAAGACCGGTTACGACCGGGACAGGTTCGGCAGCGCCTGGGCGGACACGGACTCCAACAGCTGCGACACCCGCGACGACATCCTCAAGCGGGACCTGGAGGACGTGAAGTTCAGCGACGGCGACTGCAAGGTGTCGTACGGCGTCCTGGAGAAGGACCCCTACTCCGGCAAGCACGTCGTCTACCAGCGCGGGCGCAGCCTGGTCGACATCGACCACGTCGTGCCCCTGTCCGACGCCTGGCAGAAGGGCGCGAAGTACTGGGACAGCCGTAAGCGCATAGCCCTCGCCAACGACCCGCTGAACCTCATAGCGGTCGACTCCTCCACCAACCGCTCCAAGGGCGACGGCGACGCGGCCACCTGGCTGCCGCCCAACAAGTCCTACCGCTGCACGTACGTCGCCGCGCAGGTCGCCGTGAAGAAGAAGTACGAGCTGTGGGTGACGGCCGCCGAGAAGTCCGCGATGGAGAAGGTGCTCAGCACGTGCTCGGGGCAGAAGCTGCCGTCCGGGGGCAACCCGACGGAGGCGCCCGCGCGGTTCACGTCGGGCTGAGGGGCCGGTTCCGGGTGCGGTGAGGGCCGGTTCCCGGCGGGTTCGCTCGGCGCCAAGGGCGTACACATGGGTTTCCGGGGACGGGCCTCGCGCCTACGGTGACCGTATGGAGCTGAAGGTGTCCAGCCTCACCGAGCGCCCCGACCTGGTCCAGAAGGTCTACGCGATGGCCGACAGCTGGCCGGAGTTCGTCCGCCACGACGGGGTGGGCGACGCCTGCTACGGGCGCCTCGCCGGCGACTTCGCGGAGTACACCCTCGCCGCCGAGGACGAACGCGGCGAGGTCGTCGCCTACGCCTACAGCGTCCCCTTCGCCCTGCGCACCGAGGACCGCGGCGGCACCGAGGGCCCCGGCGAACTGCCCGCCCGCGGCTGGGACCAGGTCCTCCTGTGGGCCTTCGCCGACCTGCGCCACGGCGTCCGCCCCGACACCGTCAGCGCGATCGCGATCGTCGTCGCCCCGAGCGTCCAGGGCCGCGGACTCTCCGCCCGGATGCTCTCCGCGCTGCGCGACACCGCCCGCGCCCACGGCTTCACCGAGGTCGTCGCCCCGGTCCGCCCCAGCGCCAAACACCTCGAACCGCACACCCCCATCGAGGAGTACGCCCATCGCGTGCGGTCCGACGGGCTGCCCCACGACCCCTGGCTGCGCGTCCACGCCCGGGCCGGCGCCACGATCGACCGCGTGGCTCCGGCCTCGATGACCGTCTCCGGTTCCCTGGAGCAGTGGCGCGAGTGGACCGGGCTGCCCTTCGACACCCGGGGCGACCTGGAGGTGCCCGGCGCGCTGGTGCCGGTGCACTGCGAGCCGGAGCGCGGGTACGCGGCGTACGTCGAGCCCAACGTGTGGATGCGGCACGGGTTGTGACGGATCGTCAGGTGTTCTGGGTGCCGTCCAGCGCGTCCAGGTCCAGGATCTTTCCCGTCGGCTTGGTCACGGAGACAGGCTTGTCGTAGTCGCTGAAGGTGAGCGCGCCCGTGTCCGTGCCGGTGCTGACCATCCGGAGCAGATACGGCTTGCCCTCGGCGGCGACGTACAGCGTGTACCGGTCCTTGCCGTCCTTCAGTTTCAGTACGACCGCCTTCGCGCCGCCGACCTCGGCCGTGCCGGCGCGGGTCGCGCTGGAGGCGGCGGTGGCGTCCGGCGAGGCGCTGCCGCCCGAACCGGCGTCCTCGGCGCCTTCGAGCACCGAGTCCAGGTCGCAGAAGCCCGCGATGTCCTCGGAGTCCGCGCCCGTGGCGGAGGTCTTGGCCCACTTCCCGCCCAGCATCGAGACCATCTCGTCGACGGTCTCCTTGGACTCGCCCTTGCTCTGCTCGCGCAGGAACTCCTCGTCGTACTTCATGTAGACGGTGTCGCCGGTCTTGATCAGCTCCATGCCGCCCGAACCGCCCATGCCGAAGGTGCCCGTGCACTCGTTCTTCGTGTTGAGCGCCATGTCGACGTGGATCCTGCCGCCGGCGTCCTCGTCCTCGACGTCGCCCTTCAGGTGCACGGACGAGGCGCCGGTGGTGGCCTTCATCGAGCGGTCGGCGATCTCCAGAGCGCTGAGACCGGCGAAGGGGTCGGCGGGCTTGGTGGTCTTGCCGGCCTTGGGGGCCGAGCTGCTCTTGCCGTCCACCGTGTCCTTGCCGGACTGGTCGGACTGGCAGGCGGTGAGCGCCGCGGTGGCCGCGGTGGCGAGGACGAGAGCTGTGAGTGCCTTGCGAGACATGTGGATTCCCCCCGGAGTTACGGTTCGCTGCGTCAATGAGACCAAAGCCTGTGAACCGAGTCAACACGATTCACGTCTTCGAGTGAGTACACGCGCGTGAACCGATGGATGACGCTTTCGTCGCTATGCTCGGGATCACACGCGAACGCGGGGTGCGGACGCGCAGGTGAAGTCACGAGGGGGAGCCGCCCGGTGCAGGACAACGCGACTGAGGTGACCGCCGCCGAAATCGCCCGGCTCGCCGGAGTGGGCCGTGCCGCCGTCAGCAACTGGCGGCGCCGCCACGGCGACTTCCCCAAACCGGTCGGCGGCACCGAGACCAGTCCGTCCTTCGCGCTCGCCGAGGTCGAGGCGTGGCTGCGCAAGCAGGGCAAACTCGCCGAGGTCCCGCTGCGGGAGCGCGTCTGGCAGCAGCTCGCCGGCCACCCGGAGGGCCCGCTCACCGCCCTCACCCACGCCGGCTGCGTCCTGCTGCTCATCCACGACCGCCCGACGGTGTGGCTGGAGGCGAGCGCGGGCTCGGACGAGCGGCTCGCGGCGATGTTGCCGGGGGCGCTGGAGGGGGTGCTGGTGCCGAGGTTCGGGGCGGGGGGTGTGAAGGGCGCGGCGGCGAGGGGGGCGGCGGCGAGAGGCGCCGCTGTGAAGGGTGCTTCCGCTGTGAACGCGCAGGGCGCTGTTCACAGTTCGGCCCTCGGAAACGGGCGGCCGCCTGTGAACGCCCCGTCCGCCGTGAACACCCACCCTGCCGTTCACACCCCCACCGGCCCCGAACTCCTCCCCTCCGCCCCCCTTCTGCGCGGTGTCGCCGAGCTGGCCGCCGAGACGGGGCCCCGGGACACCTTCGAGTTCCTGCTGGGCCGGCACCTCGACGCCAACCCGCGCCAGTACACGCTCACCCCCGGTGAACTCGCCGCCCTCATGGTCGAGTTGGCAGGCCCCGCCCGCACCCTCCTCGATCCCGCCTGCGGCACCGGCGCTCTGCTGCGAGCCGTCGGCACCGGCCCCGACCAGGAGCTGTACGCCCAGGACAGCGCGCCCGAGCTCGCCGCGCTCACGGCGCTGCGGCTCGCGCTGCAGGCGCGCGTCACCGTGCGCGCCGCCGCCGGTGACACCCTGCGCGCCGACGCGTACCCCGAACTGCGCGCCGACGCGGTCCTGTGCCATCCGCCGTTCAACGAGCGCAACTGGGGCCACGACGAACTCGCCTACGACGCCCGTTGGGAGTACGGCTTCCCGGCCCGCAACGAGTCCGAGCTGGCCTGGGTGCAGCACGCGCTGGCCCGGCTCGCCGACGGCGGCACCGCCGTCCTGCTGATGCCGCCGGCCACCGCCTCCCGCCGCTCAGGGCGCCGCATCCGCGCCGACCTGCTGCGGCGCGGCGCGCTGCGTGCCGTGATCGCGCTGCCGATCGGCGCGGCACCCCCGTACAACATCCCGCTCCATCTGTGGGTGCTGCGGCGGCCCGGGAGGGTGGCCGTGCGGCCGGAGGTGTTGCTCGTGGACACCGGGCAGTTCGGCGCCGAGGGGCGTGGGGGGCCCGACTGGCGGGAGGTGCGCGAGGCCGTCCTGGACGCCTGGCGGGCCTTCGACCCGGCCGGCACCCTCCAGGAACGGCCGGGCGTGGCCCGCGCGTTGCCGGTCATCGAACTCCTCGACGACGACGTCGACCTCGCGCCGGCCCGTCACCTCCCGCCCCCGACCGCGGCGGACGGCGCCGACGCGCTCACCGCCGTACGCGAACGCCTCGGTGAGACCCTCCGGTTGACCGCCGACCTCACCCCGCCGCCCGCGGAGTCGGCGCGGCTCGCGCGCTGGCCGCTCACCACCGTCGGTGAACTCGCGCGCGGGGGAGCGGTGGTGATGCGCAGCGGCGGAAACGGTGGCCACGCGCGCGTGCCCGTGCTCACCGACCAGGACGTCGTCGCCGGTACGGCGCCCTCCGGGACGCTGCCCGAGAGCGACGAGGAGGCGGTGCTGACGGAGCCGGGCGACGTGGTGCTGCCGGTGCTCGGCGGGGGCTCGGTGGCGCGCGTGATCGACGACGCGACCAGGGGTGCCGCCCTGGGGCGCAACCTCGTGCTCCTGCGCCCCGATCCCGCGGCGCTGGACGCGTGGTTCCTCGCCGGCTTCCTGCGCGGCACCGCCAACAACCGCCAGGCCAGCAGTTACGCGTCCACGGCCACGCGCCTGGACGTGCGCCGGCTCCAGCTGCCCCGACTCCCGCTGGACGAACAGCGGCGCTACGGCGCGCGGTTCCGCGCCCTCGACGACTTCGAGCGGGCACTCAGGAACGCGGGCCGGCTGGGGGAGCAGCTGGTGCGCGGAATGTACGACGGGCTGACGGACGGGACGGTGGCGCCGGACTGAGACGCGGGGCCGGACGCGGGCCGAGACGGCGGACCGAAGCGCCGGCCGGGACGTCCTCGTACGAAGTGATCAGCACGACAACGGTTCGGTACAACCCGGGACCGCATGTCGGTGTGGGCCTATACGCTCGAACCCCACATCGATTTCGGGCCCGGGAGCAGTCATGTACGGCCACGGCGCGGTGCCGCCCAGCCGCAGCGAGAGCAACATCGTCACCCTGCGTGTGATGTTCGCCGCGATCGGCACCCTCTGCTGCGGGATCCTCGCCTGTGTTCCGCTGTTCCGGGTGGCCTTCCTGCGCGGGCGGAAGATCGACTGGGCGCTGGCCTGGGGGAGCCTGCCGGTGTCCATCGGCTGTTTCGCCGTGGTCGGCTCGCTGCCGGAGAGCGACGGCAGGACCGACATCGCCCTGGGAGCGGTGATGCTCCTGGGCCTGTTCAGCAGCGTCTACTTCCTCGCGGCGGACATCAAGTACCACCAGCAGCAGCGGCAGTTCGCCGGCTACCCGCCGCAGGGCCCCACCGTGCAGTCCGGGTACGGCTATCCGCAGCCCGCGACGCCGTTCAGCGCCACGCCCGTACCCCAGCCGCCCATGCCCCAACCGCCGCTGCACCAGACCCAGATGCCGCAGCCGCCCCAGCACCACACGCCTCCGCAGCCCCACACCCCGGTGCCGCCGCCCCCGCCCCAGCGCCCCGCGCCCGCCCGTATCGACCAGGTGCGCGCCGAACTCGACGAGCTCAGCGACTACCTGCGCAGACACGACGGTCACCAGGACGGAAACCACGAGGGCGGCAGGTGACCGCGGCGGAAGGCCGGGTCGTCGCGTCCCGCTACGCGCTGTCCACGCTGATCGGACAGGGCGGCATGGGCCAGGTCTGGACGGCCTACGACGAACGGCTCGACCGGCGCGTGGCGGTGAAGCTGCTGCGCCCCGACAAGGTGGCGGGCCAGGACGCCGACGAGCTGCGCCGCCGGTTCGTGCGCGAGTGCCGGGTGACCGCGCAGGTCGACCACCCCGGCCTGGTCACGGTGCACGACGCGGGCAGCGACGGCGAGGAGCTGTTCCTCGTCATGCAGTACATCGACGGCGCCGACCTCTCCGACCATCTCGCCGAGCACGACCCGTACCCGTGGCCGTGGGCGGTCACCGTCGCCGCGCAACTGTGCGCCGTGCTCAGCGCCGTGCACGCCGTGCCGATCGTCCACCGCGACCTCAAGCCGCGCAACGTGATGGTGAAGCAGGACGGCACGGTCACCGTGCTCGACCTCGGCGTCGCCTCCGTCATGGACGCCGACACCACCCGCCTCACCCACACCGGCACGCCCATCGGCTCGCCCGCCTACATGGCGCCCGAGCAGGCGATGGGCGGCGCGGTCGGCCCGTACACCGACCTGTACGCGCTCGGTGTGGTCCTGCACGAACTTCTCAGCGGCGACGTCCCGTTCGCCGGCTCCACCGCCCTCGGCGTGCTGCACCGGCACCTGTACGAGCCCCCGCTGCCCGTGCGCCGGGTCCGCCCCGAGGTGCCCGAGCCGCTCGAAGCCCTCGTCCTGCGCCTGCTCGCCAAGGACCCGCAGCACCGGCCCGCGTCCGCGCAGGAGGTCTACGAGCAGTTGGCACCGCTGCTGCCCGCGCGCGGGATGCCCTCGGGGGCGCCGCTGGACCCCACGCGCCCGTTCCTTCGCCCGCACGCCCCCTGGCCGGACCGTGCGCGCACGCCCGCGCCCCAGCCCGCCCCGGTCGCCTCGTCCGGCGCCGAGAAGCCGGACGTCGCGCGGGCCGTCGACGAGGTCAAGCGCCTGCTGGGCGAGGGCCGCATCACCCAGGCCGTCGACATCCTGGGCGCGATCCTGCCCACGGCGGCCGAACAGCACGGCGAGCACTCCCCGGTCGTCCGCACCCTGCGCAAGCAGTACGCGGCCACCCTCATGGACGACGGCCAGTACCGGCGCGCACTGCCCGAACTGCGCCGCCTCGCCGACGAACGCGCCACCGAGGCCGGCCAGGCCGACCCCCAGTCGCTCCGGTTCCGCTACGAGGCCGCCCAGTGCCTGGAGTCGCTCGGCGAACCGGCGGCGGCGCTCGCGGAGTACCGCGCGCTGCTGCCGTACTACGAGAACCAGTACGTGGCCGGCGACCCCGAGCTCGCCCATGAGGTGCGGCGGCGCATCGGCCACCTCCTGCTCGCCCTCGGCGACCGCGGCGCCGCCCACGAGACGCTCGTGCGCCTCCTGCACGACGTGGAGCGGCTGCGCGGCCCCGGACACCCGCTCGCGGTGGACATCCGGCGGACGCTGGAGTGGCTGGGGCAGGTGCGCGGCTAGGCCTGCAGCCAGGGGTTCGGCCGGTTTTTGCCGGGTGCGGAGGGAATCTTGTGATCCTCAAGGGGCGGGGTTTCCCGAACACTTGGGCGTCGCGGGATAGGTTGCGGTTCGTTTTTCGCCAGACAGTTCGCCAGACAGAACGCCAGTCGGAACGCCCTCTTCTTTAAAGAGGGCATCAACGCACAACCAGGGGTGGGGTATTCATGGCCGGCCATCGGCAGTCCAAGAAGCGCAGATACATCACGTGGGCCGTCGCCGGCACGGCCGTCGTCGCGGGGGCCGGACTCGCCGCGCAGAGCTCCATGGCCGCCACGACCTGGCCCGCGCAGAAGACGTACACGGGCCGCGCCTTCGACACCTGCGCCGCACCCTCCCTCTCCGCGATGAAGGCATGGAAGGGCGGCCTCTACGGCGCCGCCGCCGTCTACATCGGCGGCAAGAACCGCGGCTGCGCCCAGCCCAACCTCACCGCCTCCTGGGTGAAGTCGGTCAGCGCGGTCGGCTGGAAACTGATCCCCCTCTATGTGGGCGCCCAGCCGTCCTGCCAGACCGGCTCCAGCCCCGAGAAGCTCACCGCCGCCACGGCCGCCTCCCTGGGCACCAAGGACGCGACGGACGCGGTCTCCAAGGCCTCGGCGCTCGGCATGAAGGCCGGCAGCCCGATCTTCCTGGACATGGAGTCGTACGACATCACCAACAAGGCGTGCAACGACGCCGTGCTCACCTATGTGCGGTCCTTCGACAAGACCCTGCACGCGAAGACGTACCGCGCGGGCTACTACGGCTTCACCAGCTCCAGCGCGAAGGCGATCGCGAACGCCACCGACAAGACGGACCTGCCGGGCAACCTCTGGTACGCGCTGTGGGACAAGCAGAACACCACGACCAAGGACTGGCCGTTCGGGGCCACCCAGTTCACCGGGCACAGCCGCGGTCACCAGTACATGGTCAACAGCAAGGAGACGCGCGGCGGTTACACGATCACCGTGGACCGCGACGCGTGGGACGGGCCGGTCGCCATCACGGGCTGACGCCCGGCGACCGTCACGGGCCGGCCCCCGGGGACTCCTTGGAGAGCCGTCGGGCGCGGCGGTGCCCGAAGTCCTGGTGAATCGTTGGTCGAATGGGTTGGCCCCAGCCGACCCACTGCCTACCATCGATCACCGCAAGACTTTGTGCACCGTCGCACAATCTCCTCGGGAGGCTTCCTTGCACCGCCGCCGTCGCACCGCGCTCCTGTTCACCGCCGTGATCGCCGCGGCCCCGCTCCTTTCCGCCTGCGGGAGCGACGCGCATCCCGGCGCCGCGGCCGTCGTCGGCGGCCAGCGGATCACCGTCGCGCAGTTGGAGAACCGGGTGGGCGAGGTGCGCTCGGCGCAGCGCGCGGCCGTGTCGGACGACGCCCAGTACAAGCAGGCCGTCGCGCAGACCGGCAGCCTCACCCGCGACACCCTGCACGGCATGGTCCTGGACCGGGTGCTGCACCGCGCCGCCCAGGACGAGGGCGTCACCGTCTCCCGCCACGAGATCCAGCAGATGCGCACCGGACTGGAACAGCAGGTCGGCGGCTCCAAGGCGCTGGAGACGGCCTGGCTGCAGCAGTACGGTGTCGCCCCGGCCCGCCTCGACGACAACCTCCGCCTCCAGCTGGAGGCCCAGAAACTCGCCCAGGCCCTCGGCACCGACACCAGCAAGCCGGCTTTCTGGAACGCCCTGTCCAAGGCGTCCAAGGAACTCCACGTCGACCTCAACCCGCGCTACGGCACCTGGGACGTCCAGAAGAGCAGCCGCGTCGACGCGAAGACTCCGTGGGTACGCGAGGTGACGGCACCGGCTACGCAGGGGACGGCGTGAGCGGCGGGCAGTGAGCGGCGGGCAGTGACCGGCTGCCGGTCGGCAACGGGGAGAAGGAACGGTACGGCGGCCTCGACGGTACGACTGTCTCGGCAGGTGCTGCCTGGTGAGCGATGCGGGCCGATGATCCGATCATCTCTCCCGGCCTGTGGATATCTCGCGAGGACCGTCGTCGCCGTGCGTTAGCTTCGAACCGTGAACGCAACCAGCCCCGCAGTGCCTCCCGGCCGCATCGTCCTCCTCACCACCAGCCACCGCGTCGCGCCCGGCCTCCTGTCCTGGCCCGCCTGGCAGGCCCTGCACGCCGCCGACCGGGTGCTGTGCGCGGACGGCGCCCACCCGCAGCTGCCGTATCTGCGTGAGGCCGGCACAGCGGTCGACGAGGTGGCGCCGAGCGCCGAGGAGCTGGTCGACGCGTGTGCCGGTGGGCGGACGGTGGTCGTCGTCGCGACCGGCGAGGGCGAACCGGCCCTCACCGACGGTCTCGCCCGGCTCGCCGGCTCCGGCCGCGTCCAGATGCCCGAGCTGGAGCTGCTACCGGCCTCCTACGACCTGCCGGGCGCCCGTCTCCTCGACCTCGTCCAGGTCATGGACCGCGTCCGCGCCGAGTGCCCCTGGACCTCCCAGCAGACGCACAAGGGCCTGGCGAAGTACGCCATAGAAGAGGCCTACGAACTCGTCGAGGCGATCGAGGACGGCGACCGGGACGAGCTGCGCGAGGAGCTCGGCGACGTCCTGCTCCAGGTCGTCTTCCACGCCCGGATCGCCGAGGAGGACCCGGACGCCCCCTTCTCCGTCGACGACGTGGCCGCCGGCATCGTCACCAAGCTCATCCACCGCCACCCGCACGTCTTCGGCGACGAGACGGCCGCCACGCCCGAAGAGGTCGCGGAGCACTGGCTGCGCACGAAGGCCACGGAGAAGCAGCGCACCTCGGTGACGGAGGGCATCCCCCTCGGCCAGCCGAGCCTCGCCCTCGCCTCGAAACTGGCGTCCCGCGTCCGCACGGCCGGCCTGGAGGTCCCCCTGCCCCCCACGGACGGCATCGGCTACGAACTGCTCACGCTGGCGGTACGCGCGGAGGCGGACGGCGTCGACCCGGAGGCGGCCCTGCGGGCGGCGGCGCGGGCGTATCGGGACGCGGTGCGGGATGTGGAGGCGTCGGGTCCGCAAGAAGAGGCCTCGGACACGGACGAGGGGGACGACGAGGAGTGACCGACCAGCCGGGCCGATCCCACGCGTCAGCCGTCCCCACCGCCCCCGACCTCTTCACCTGGGAGTTCGCCACCGACCCCTACCCCGCCTACGCCTGGCTCCGTGAGCACGCGCCCGTGCACCGCACGCGGTTGCCCAGCGGGGTGGAGGCGTGGCTGGTGACCCGTTACGCCGATGCCAAGCAGGCCCTCGCCGAGCCGCGGCTCTCCAAGAACCCGGCACATCACGACGAACCGGCGCACGCCAAGGGCAAGACCGGTATCCCCGGTGAGCGCAATGCCGAGTTGATGACCCATCTGCTCAACATCGACCCGCCGGACCACACCCGGCTGCGCCGGCTGGTCAGCAAGGCGTTCACGCCCCGCCGGGTCGCCGAGTTCACCCCTCGCGTCCAGGAGCTCGCCGACGACCTCCTCGACCGGTTCGCGCGGAGCGGCTCCGCGGACCTCATCCACGAGTTCGCCTTCCCGCTCCCCATCTACGCGATCTGCGACCTGCTCGGCGTCCCGCGCGAGGACCAGGACGACTTCCGGGACTGGGCGGGGATGATGATCCGGCACGGAGGCGGGCCGCGGGGCGGGGTCGCGCGGTCCGTGAAGAAGATGCGTGGGTATCTCCTCGACCTCATTCACAAGAAGCGCGCGGCCCTGCCCGCCGAGCCCGCGCCCGGCGAGGACCTCATCTCCGGCCTCATCCGCGCCTCGGACGAGGGCGAGCACCTCACCGAGAACGAGGCCGCGGCGATGGCGTTCATCCTGCTCTTCGCCGGCTTCGAGACCACCGTCAACCTGATCGGCAACGGCACGTACGCCCTCCTCACCCACCCCGAGCAGCGCACCCTCCTCCAGGACTCCCTGGCCGCGGGCGAACGCGGTCTGCTGGAGACCGGCGTGGAGGAACTCCTGCGCTACGACGGCCCGGTGGAGCTGGCGACCTGGCGATTCGCCACGCAGCAACTCACCGTCGGCGGGCAGGACATCGCGGCCGGCGACCCCGTTCTCGTCGTCCTCGCGGCGGCCGACCGGGATCCGGAGCGGTTCGCCGAGCCCGACACCCTCGACCTCTCGCGCCGGGACAACCAGCACCTGGGGTACGGCCACGGCATCCACTACTGCCTCGGCGCGCCGCTCGCCCGGCTGGAGGGACAGACCGCGCTGGCCACGCTGCTGACCCGGCTGCCGGACCTCCGACTCGCCGTGGATCCGGCCGAGTTGAGATGGCGCGGGGGACTCATCATGCGTGGACTGCGCACGCTGCCGGTCGAGTTCACGCCACCCGGGTGACCGGATCGTCACTGTGCGGGCGCACGTGTCCACCTGCGCAAACATGACGCGCATTCAACTCTGTGATCTTCACGTGATCTACGCGGCATTAACTTGTGACAAGCAATGGACTGCCTATACGTTCACCGTTCAAGTGCGGTGCCCAGCACCATGCGTCGCACTCGTCACCACTGTCTTCTGAAAGGCCCCCGCATGCTCTCCGGGAACGGTCGTCACCGTCGCCCCCGCCAGGCTCCGGCCCTCCTCGTCGCGGCCGGTGTGACGGGCTCCGCCATCGCCATCCCGCTCCTCGGCGCGGTGAGCGCCAGCGCGGCCGACGGCACCACCTGGGACAAGGTGGCGAACTGCGAGACCGGCGGCTCCTGGAGCCAGAACGACGGGACCGGTTTCTACGGCGGCCTCAAGCTGTCGCAGGACGACTGGGAGCAGTACGGCGGTCTCGACTACGCCTCGCGCCCCGACCTGGCCAGCCGCAACCAGCAGATAGCCGTCGCCGAGAAGATCCTGGACGACCAGGGCGTGGGCGCGTTCCACACCTGCGGGCTGACCGCGGGACTGTCGGCGGACGACGGGTCGACCGACATCGACACCGGGATCCTGGACGACTCGTCCGACCCCTCCTCGGGCTCCTCGGACGGTTCCGGCTCCACCGGCCTGTCCAACACTCCCGGCGGCACGTCCGACGACTCGTCCTCGACGGACTCGTCCACATCGCCGTCGGCCTCACCTGACTCTTCGTCCGATTCCTCGACCAACCCTGACGAATCGGACGAGTACCTCTCGCCCTCCGACTCCCCGTCCGAGTCGGCGAGCGGTTCACAGGGAAGCGACAGTCCGTCGACAGATCGGGCGAAGGGTGACGACTCGGACAAGTCCGAGCAGGCCGTGGGCTCTTGGAGCCTGGTCGACACCGGCGCGATCGGCTCCGGCAAGCACCGCGGCGCCAGCGCCGACGAGGATGCGGTCGGCACCGACAAGGGAGGGTCCGCGCAGGGGTCGTACACCGTCCGTGGTGGTGACACTCTCGCCTCCATCGCCGACTCCCTTGGCCTGGACGGCGGGTGGCGTGCGCTCTACGCCGAGAACAAGCAGGCCATCGGCGCGAACCCGAACGACATCGCGGCCGGTCAGACCCTGAACCTTCCCGGCGAATAGGGTCGGACAAGGGCCGAACGGGACGAAAAGCGACGGGAGTTAACGACGGTCTTCGGACTGAATGTCCGGTTTGGTGAAAGTGTGGGATGACTCTCAGAAGCCCTGATCGTCTTTGAGTTTCCGCGGAATCCGTGTCTACGGTCATCACCGTTCGTCAACACGGACCCCGAATGCCGCAACGCCGAATCCTGCCAGCGGCCGTAGGGAACAGTCGTCGCTTCACAGCGCCGTAGGCAGGAGCGGGGGACCCAGGTAAGTGCCGGGCCCGGCAGACAGTGCCGGAACCGGCTTGGGGTGAAGTCGTGCGCCGAGAGACGCGCGGCCGGGCAACTCACACGGCCCGAACCCGACAGCTCACCTCGCAGGCGTCGGTGAGGGGATCTCCGCATGCTGTTTTCCAGCAAGGGCAAGCACCGTCGTCCGTCCAAGGCCACCCGCGTCGCCACGCTCGCCGGCGTGACCGGTGTCGCCATCGCCGCCCCGCTCATGGCGGCCGGCAACGCCTCCGCCGCCACCGCCTCCGAGTGGGACACCGTCGCCCAGTGCGAGTCCGGCGGCAACTGGTCCATCAACACCGGCAACGGCTACTTCGGCGGTCTGCAGTTCTCCGCCTCGACCTGGGCCGCCTACGGCGGTACCCAGTATGCGGCGCAGGCCAACCAGGCCAGCAAGGCGCAGCAGATCACCGTCGCCGAGAAGGTGCTCGCCTCCCAGGGCAAGGGCGCCTGGCCGGTCTGCGGCACGGGCCTGTCCGGTGCCACGTACAACGGCGGCAGCTCGTCGAACTCCTCCAGCTCCTCGAACAACAGCAGCTCTTCGAGCAGCGGCACCAGCACCCGCTCGAACGACTCGACCAGCACCTCCCGCTCCGCCGACCGTCCGGCCGCGAAGAAGACCGTCACCACCCCGACCGGCAAGAAGGTCAAGAAGGGCGACGGCGAGTACAAGGTCGTCAAGGGCGACACCCTCAGCACGATCGCCGAGAAGCACAAGGTCAAGGGCGGCTGGGAGAAGCTGTTCAAGCTGAACAAGGACATCGTCGAGGACGCGGACCTCATCTACCCGGGTCAGCAGCTGCACCTCAAGTGACAGCCGGACCCTGGGCCGGACCTCTGGTGACAGGGACCTGGTAGCTGAACCACAGCGGCCCGACAGCCGTGTCCTCCATCATGGATGACACGTGAGGGCCTCCCCCGTCCCCACGGACTCCCCGCCTCGGTGCGTGTTCCCCCGTACGCACCGGGGCGGGGTTCTTTTTGCCCCTCTGCTTTGTTTCGTTCGGAAACAATTTGCTCCCGGTTCTGTCCAAGGGGCGGCCCATCGGCTGGCTGTTCGCCCCGGGACGGTTAGGCTCGGTCTCGCAGAGCCATCGCGGCCCGCGTAGCCGCGTCACATTGAAGAAGGAGATGCTCGTGCCGTCCATCGACGTCGTCGTAGCCCGGGAAATCCTGGACTCCCGAGGCAACCCCACGGTCGAGGTCGAGGTCGGCCTCGACGACGGCAGCACGGGTCGTGCCGCCGTCCCCTCCGGCGCCTCCACGGGTGCCTTCGAGGCCATCGAGCTGCGTGACGGTGACCCCAACCGCTACCAGGGCAAGGGCGTCGAGAAGGCCGTCCTCGCCGTGATCGAGCAGATCGGCCCGGAGCTGGTCGGTTACGACGCCACCGAGCAGCGCCTGATCGACCAGGCGATGTTCGACCTGGACGCCACCGACAACAAGGGCTCGCTCGGCGCCAACGCCATCCTCGGCGTCTCCCTCGCCGTCGCGCACGCCGCCTCCGAGGCCAGCGACCTCCCGCTCTTCCGCTACCTGGGCGGCCCGAACGCGCACCTGCTGCCGGTGCCGATGATGAACATCCTGAACGGCGGCTCGCACGCCGACTCCAACGTGGACATCCAGGAGTTCATGATCGCCCCGATCGGCGCGGAGTCCTTCTCCGAGGCCCTGCGCTGGGGTGCCGAGGTCTACCACACCCTCAAGAAGGTCCTGAAGAACAAGGGCCTGTCCACCGGCCTCGGCGACGAGGGCGGCTTCGCCCCGAACCTGGACTCCAACCGCGCCGCGCTCGACCTCATCCTTGAGGCGATCAAGCAGGCCGGCTACATCCCGGGCGAGCAGATCGCGCTCGCGCTCGACGTCGCCGCGTCCGAGTTCTACAACGAGGGCAAGTACGACTTCGAGGGCAAGTCCCGCTCGGCCGCCGAGATGACCGAGTACTACGAGGAGCTCGTGGCGGCGTACCCGCTCGTCTCCATCGAGGACCCGCTGTACGAGGACGACTGGGCCGGCTGGAAGGTCCTCACCGACCGCCTCGGCGACAAGGTGCAGATCGTCGGCGACGACCTGTTCGTCACCAACCCGGAGCGCCTGGCCCGCGGCATCGAGGACGGCGCGGCCAACGCGCTGCTCGTCAAGGTGAACCAGATCGGCTCGCTCACCGAGACCCTGGACGCCGTCGAGCTGGCCCAGCGCAACGGCTTCAAGTGCATGATGTCCCACCGCTCCGGCGAGACCGAGGACGTCACCATCGCCGACCTCGCCGTCGCCACCAACTGCGCCGCGCCGCGTCCAGGCGGTCGCCGTCTCCTGCTCCGCGAGCCCGAAGTACCCGCACGACCTGCTCAGCGAC
>NZ_JBSFLV010000147.1:0-22346 GCF_053599215.1 Streptomyces sp. NPDC001002
CGGTCAAGGGGTATTGCGCATTTGTTTCGGTCGGTTTAACGTCACCGACGACCGCTGAAGTTACGCATTATCACCGGAGGACCGATGCCAACGAACCGCGCCCAAGGGACGTACCCGTCGTCGCGCCACCCGCAAGGTGTCCGCGCCCGCCGGTTCGCCCGCGGGAGCGGAGGCCGCCGTGGTGACGGTCGCCGAGACCGCGCCCGAGCGGCAGCCGGAGGCGGCTCCGCAGGCAGCGGCTCCCGCACCGGCCGAGCAGCCCGAGGCGTCCGCCGACAGCGCCGCCCCGGCCCGTCCGCGCCGCCGTGCCGTCCGCAAGGCCACCGCGCCCACCGCGTCCGAGGAGGCGGCCGTCGTGGTCGTCCCGTCGGCGGAGGCGCCGGCCCCGGCCGCCGGGGAGTCCGCGGAGGCGGGCACCGAGGCTCCGGCGGCCGAGAAGACGGCCCGGAAGACGGCCAAGAAGGCCACGGCGAAGAAGGCCGCGACCAAGACGACCGCCACCAAGAAGACCGCGGCCAAGAAGACGGCCGCGAAGAAGGCGACGGTCAAGAAGGCGGCCAAGACGGCCACCGCCAAGAAGTCGGCGTCGAAGAAGACGGTGGCGGCGGAGCAGTCCCCGTCCGGTGTGTCGGTCTCCACGGAGGACTGACGCGCTCACCGCGCAGTGCGATTGGCGGCCCACCCGGTTCGTACCGGGTGGGCCGCCCTGTTTTTCTGCGACGTCGTCCTGCGGCCTCGTCCCGCGATGCCGCTCTACGGCCGTACAGCGGCGCGATGTGTCCCGGATCTGCACGTTGTAAGCGCTGTCTGTTTGGTTGCTGTGTCGTTTGTCACCCACTGAGAAGCCTTGGACACGTTGTGACGCATGTGCATGTCACATGAGACTGCCTCGATCTTCTTATGTTTTTTTCATCTGGGGGAAAACGGGTGGCAAAGTCGGGGAAAGTGTGGCGGCGTTGTGCTGCCACAACGCTGTCGGTGCTGTTGCTGACGCTCGGGCTCGGCTCAGGGGGGACACCGGCCGCCGCGGCCGTCGCCTGTCCGTCGGGGGTCGACTCGGACTTCAACGGTGACGGAGCGCGGGACACGGTCATCACCGACCCGGAGGCCACCGTGGACGGGGTGGCACGGGCGGGCGCGATCCACATCGTCTACGGCGGCGGCAAGGGCACCTTCCTGGTGACCCAGGCGCTCGCCGCGGTGCCGGGCGCACCGGAGACGGACGACCGCTACGGGTTCTCGACCGCCGTCTACGACGCCAACCTCGACGGCTGCAGCGACCTCGTGGTCGGCCTGCCGTACGAGGACATGGGCACGGTCCGGGACGCCGGTGACGTCCAGCTCCTGTACGGCGCGACCGGCGGCCTCACCACCGGCGCCGCGCCCGTCGAGTTCTACCAGGGCGCCGACAAGGCGCTCGGCGGCGCCCTGGAGCTGAACGACTGGACCGGATTCTCGGTCGCCGCCGGCAAGACCTCGGCGGGCACGCCGTACCTGCTGATCGGCAGCCCGGGCGAGGACCTCGGCACCGTGCCGGACGCCGGGATGATCAGCTACGTCCACGGGACGGCCCGGACCGTCGTCACCGTCACGCAGAACACCGAGGCCGGCGGCGCGGTGCCGGACGCGGCGGAGGTGAACGACCGCTTCGGGTACGCGCTCGCCGCGAGCCCGACCCACTTCGCGGTCGGTGCTCCCGGCGAAGGCGCGGGTGCCGGGCCTTTCGCGGGCATCGCCAACATCTTCAGCCACACCCTCGTCTCCGGATATCCCGCCCCGCAGGGCCTCATCGCCCAGAACCGGCCGGGTGTCACCAGCGAGCCCGAGATCGGCGACGGGTTCGCCACCTCGCTCGCGATGGTCCCCTACCGGCCGGCCGGGGCGACCTCCACCACCGAGTCGCTGCTCGCCGTGGGCGTGCCCAACGAGGACACGGCCGGCGGTGTCGACTCCGGCGTCGTCCACATCTTCCGGGTGCCCGCGACCGGCGAGCTCACCGAGCTGGCGTACGTCGACCAGGACGCGGAGGGCATCGACGGGGAGGCCGAGACCGGTGACTTCTTCGGTCAACGGCTCGCCGCGGTGAACACCGCGCCCAACAGCACCACCACCGGCACCACCGCCCGGCTGGCCATCGGTGCGCCGGGTGAGGAGTCCACGGAGGAGCACCAGGACAAGGGCGGCGTCCAGATCGTCCCCATGGTCGGCGCCCCCTCCGCCTCGGACCACTGGATCGACCCCGGATTCGGCATCGGCGCCGTGGCCGCGCCCCGGATGCTCACCGGGATGAGCCTCGGGGCCACCCCTTCCGCGCTGTACGTGGGTGTGCCCTACGGTCCCGCCGAGGCCCGCGCGGTCTACGGCTTCTCCTGGAACGTGGCCGACGGCGGGGCCCCGACGCAGACCTTCAAGCCCGGCGAGGGCGGCCTTCCCGCGGGTGGCGTGGCCTTCGGCGCGGGCGTGCGGTGACGGCGGCGTGGCTGACATGAATCGACGGGATCAGAGGGATCCGCGGGATCAGCAGGGTCGGATGGGCCCGCTGGATCGACGGGATCGACACGATCAGCGGGATCAACAGGATCGACGGGGGAGTGGACGCGTGTCCGCAGACAGATCTGGGCCGACGCCCCGGGTGCGGAGAACCGTGCGCCGGGCCGTCCTCGCCGGCGCGCTGGCCGGTGCCGTACTGACCGGCACCCTGGCCGTCCTGCCGGAGGGCACCGGCGGCGCGGGAGGGGCCGGCTCCCCGGCGCCCGTGGCGGCCGACCGGCCGATGGCGACCGAGCAGGAGGCCCTGTCCGCCGCCAAGGAGAGCGGCGAGCGGACCGAGGTCGTCGGACTGCGCACCGAGCGCCGGGAGATCTTCGCCGAGCCCGACGGCACCTTCACCGCCCGCGAGTACACCGAGCCGGTGCACACGGTCCGCGGCGGCAAGTGGGTCGACGTGGACGCCACGTTGGTGAAGCGGGCCGACGGCGACTGGGGGCCCAAGGCCGCCACCGTCGACCTGGTCTTCTCCGCGGGACAGGCAGGCAAGCCCTTCGTGGAGATGCGCCGGGCGGGCCGTGAACTGGCCCTGAGCTGGCCGTACGGCAAGCTGCCCGCGCCGGTCGTCGAGGGCGACACCGCCACCTACGTCGACGCCCTGCCCGGTGTCGACCTGACGGTGCGGGCCGAGGCCGACGGCTTCGGTCATCTGCTGGTCGTCAAGACGCCGGAGGCGGCGGCCGACCCGAGGATCGCCAGGCTCGACCTCGGTCTGGACACGGACGGCCTCAAGGTCACCGAAGGTGCCGGCGGCGCCATCGTGGCGGAGGACGCCGTGGTGGGCGGCACGGTCTTCCAGGCGGGCAAGCCCGGAATGTGGGACTCGGCCGCCGTCGAGGAGGCCGCCGCGAAGAGCCAGGCGCAGGGGCCCAAGGGCGTCGCCAAGGCACTGAAGGCCGCCGCGGCCGAGACGAGCGGGACGGCTACGACAGCTGCGCCGACCGGGACGGCCAAGGCCGGTCCCCAGGCCGCCGAGACCACCGAGGCCGCTCTCGAAGGCCCCGGCGGTGGCGGACGCGTCGCCCCGCTCGACGTCGAGGTGGGCAAGGACAAGCTGACCCTCGTCCCCGACCAGAAGCTGCTGACCGGCGAGGACACCGTCTTCCCCGTCGTCATCGACCCGATCCAGCGCACCACTTCGCGCACCGCCTGGACCGGCGTCATGTCCGGGATGCCGAGCGAACAGGACTGGAAGTACTCGGGCAGCGCGGGCGTCGGCAAGTGCCCCACCGACTACAACCCGGTCTCCTGCAACGGCGTCGGCAGCCGCCGCGTGATGTTCACGATGCCGCTCTCCTTCTACAAGGGGAAGCAGATCCTGGGCGCGACCTTCTCCGCCCGGGTCGAGCACATCTACAGCGCCACCCCGACCGCCGAGCCCATCCAGCTCTACCGGATCGGCGGCCAGAACTACAGCGTCAACTCCTCCAGCAACTGGTCCAACACCTCGGACGACTGGGACGACTACCTCCAGACCGTCGACAAGGCGATCTCCCCGACCTCCTGCTCCAGCCAGGCCAACCTGCACTTCGAGAGCGGCGCCTCCGGTGAGCTGACCAGCGAGGTCAAGACGGCCGCCGCGGGCGGCTGGAACTCGATGACGCTCGGTCTGCGGGCGGCCGACGAGTCCCGCTTCGCGGAGTGGAAGCGGATCTGCGGCAACGCCTATCTGTCGATCAAGTACAACAACCTGCCCCGGCAGATCAAGACGTCCGAGATGTTCACCGACCCCGGTGGTGTCTGCAAGTGGGGTACGGGCCGCGCGTACACCGATGTCCCGCCCAAGCTGCAGGCCATCGCCAGCGACCCGGACCACGGCGCCGGCAAGACCGACAAGGTGAAGGTCGAGTTCAAGGTGGAGTGGGGCGGCACCACCCCCGGTTCGTACACGTACACCACCCCCGACTGGCTCTCCCCGACGGAGAACACCCGGTTCACCCACACCGTGAAGTCGTCGATCCCGCAGAACACCACCATCTTCTGGAGTGCGCGGGCCTACGACGGTGACGGCTACGGACCGTGGAGTTCCACCGGCACGCAGCGCTGCGAGTTCACGTACGACAAGACATGGCCCGGCAAGCCGGTGGTGGTGTCCAAGGAGTACCCGGCCGACACCGTCTACCACGACGGCGTGGGCACCTACGGCACCTTCACCTTCTCGCCCAACCGCAACGACAGCATCCCGGACACCGACGTCGTGAAGTACCAGTACTCCTTCGACGGGGCTCCGTTGAAGGACGCGGTGCCGGCCGCGGCGGGCGGGACGGTCTCGGTGCAGCACATGCCGACCCGGGCCGGCCGCCATGTGCTGGAGGTCGTCGCCGTCGACAAGGCGGCGCACGCCAGCAGCACCCCGTACCACTTCCTCGTCAGCGAGGGCGCTCCGGTCGTCGCGCAGTGGAACCTCGCCGACAAGGCGGCGGGACCCGGCGAGGACGGCACCGAGGAACCGGGTGCCGGTGAGGCCCACGACGAGACCGGCGAGTTCTCGGCCACGGCCGGCAGTGCCGTCGCCTTCGAGGTGGACGGACCCGGTGGCAAGGCCGACCGGGCGGCCCGCTTCGACGGCAGCGCCGAGTCCTACCTCGACGTCAGCGAGACCGTGCTCGACACCGCGAAGAACTTCAGTGTCAGCGCCTGGGTGCGGCCCACCTCGCTGGACAAGGACATGACGATCATCAGCCAGGACGGCACCGGCGAGCCCGGCTTCACCCTCGGCTACGACGCCACCGAGAAGACCTGGAAGTTCGCCGTCCCGGTCAACGACGTGGACTCGCTCGGCGAGTGGAAGGCCGTCTCCACCGGAGTGTCCGTGGTCAAGGACCAGTGGGTGCTGCTGACCGGTGTCTACGACGGGCAGAAGAGCGACGGCCCGGAGCTCAGGCTCTACATCAACAAGGACTCCAAGGGCGTCGCCAAGCGCCAGTCCACGTGGGCCTCGCACGGTCCGCTGCAGATCGGCAGGGCCTCGGCCAAGAGCGGCTACCGCGACAACTTCACGGGTGACCTCGCCGAGGTCCGGGTCTTCGACCGGGTCCTGCCGGCCGCCCAGGTCGCGGAGTTGATGACCGTCAAGCCGGAGCGCAAGGGCTACTGGCAGCTCGACGCGGCGAGCGGCACCACGTCCGCCGAGACCGGCGGCGGCCAGGCACTGACCCTGGCGGGCAACGCCCACGTCTACCGTCCGGCCGACCTGTTCGACGACGCGCCGCTGGTCGGCGAGGGCAATCTGGTCCTGGACGGCGACGGTGACTACGCGTCCACCGCCACCGCCCCGGTCACCGGCAACACCAGCTTCACCGTGAGCGCCCGGGTCCAGCTCACCTCGCTCGACCCGGAGAAGTCGCAGACGGTGCTGTCGCTGCCGGGTGCCAACGCCAACCGGGTCCAGGTCCGTTACGCGGCGGACATCGGCCAGTGGGAGCTGGCGGTCGCCAGGACCGACGTGGCGGCCCCCGAGATCGTCCGCTTCAGCGACGGCGAGGAACTGCCCGACACCGGCGGCTCCGGCCAGCATCTGGCGGTCGTCTACGACGACGCCGCGCGGCCTGCGGCGCGGTGGTGCGGCGACCTCGTTGCGGCTCCCGTCGCGCGAAATATGCGCTACGAACGTGTCCCACCGTGTGATTTCCCCCTCGGTCTCCCTCGCGAAACTGCCGCTTGCGGGATGCTGGAGATAACGTTCGTTCACTTGCTGGTAGGTCGGTACCCATGCCGGTACACATGTCGGTACGGATGGATGTAGTCGCTTCATGGAGGCAGTGATGGCTGTGGCAGCCGGTCCGATCCGCGTCGTGGTGGCCAAGCCCGGGCTCGACGGGCACGACCGAGGAGCCAAGGTGATCGCGCGGGCGCTGCGCGATGCCGGTATGGAGGTCATCTACACCGGGCTCCACCAGACTCCCGAGCAGATCGTCGACACCGCGATCCAGGAGGACGCCGACGCGATCGGGCTGTCCATCCTGTCCGGCGCGCACAACACGCTCTTCGCCGCGGTGATCGACCTGCTGAAGGAGCGGGACGCGGCGGACATTCTCGTGTTCGGCGGCGGGATCATTCCGGAGGCGGACATCGCGCCGCTGAAGGAGAAGGGGGTCGCGGAGATCTTTACGCCGGGGGCGACTACGCAGGCGATCGTGGACTGGGTTCGGGTTGCTGTGCGGCAGCCGACGGGGGCGTAGGTCGTTTTTCGGGTGCGGGTCGGTTGTGGTGGCCGTCCCTGGGGGCTGCGCCCCCAGACCCCCGCTTCGGCCCTGAAGGGGCCTCGTCCTCAAACGCCGGACGGGCTGGATTGGCCTGACCTGCACTCCAATTCCTCCGCCATCCTCGCCCGCAACCGCAAGGTCGTGACCAGGCGTTGGAACGCCTCCGCCCAGTAGCCGCCCGCTCCCGGTGACGCGTCCTCCGCCTCCTCCGGTATGGATGTCAGGCCCTCCAGACGGCCTGCCTGTCCGGGGTCGAGGCAGCGTTCGGCCAGGCCCATGACTCCGCTGAAGCTCCAGGGGTAACTCCCCGCGTCCCGTGCGATGTCGAGTGCGTCGACCACCGCTCGCCCCAGCGGCTCGGACCACGGAATCGCGCACACTCCGAGCAGCTGGAACGCCTCCGACAGCCCGTGTGTCGCGATGAACCCGGCGACCCAGTCGGAGCGTTCGGCGGCGCTCAATGTGCCGAGCAGCTTGGCGCGCTCGGCCAGGGAGACGGCTCCCGGGCCGCCGGCCTCGGGCGCGGAGGGCGTGCCCAGCAGCGCCCGCGCCCACTCGGCGTTTCGCTGCCGTACCGCGGCCCGGCACCACGCCGCGTGCAGGTCGCTCTGCCAGTCGTCGGCCACCGGCAGCGCCACCAGCTCCTGGGGCGTACGTCCACCCAGCCGCGCCGGCCAGGTCCCGAGAGGGGCCGCCTCCGCCAACTGGCCGAACCACCACGACCGTTCACCCCGGCCCGCCGGGGCCTTGGCGACCACGCCGTCGCGCTCCATGCTCGCGTCGCACTCGTGCGGGGCCTCGACGACGACCGTCGGCGTCTCTCGCATGGGGTCAACGGTCACGCAGGCCCCGGCCCTGACCGCCATCCGTCCGGCGAGCGCCGAGTCCGGCAGCGCGGAGAGCAACTCCGCCGCCGTCGCCCGCACGTTGCGGCTGCGGTCGGCCAACGCCTGTTCCAGGAACGGCTCGTCCTGCGGGCCCAGACCCGACCGCAACGAGTCGAGGAACATCAGGCGATCCTCGGCCCGCTCCGTCGGCCAGGTCGTCGTCAGCAACTCGCGTGCGGTGGCGGGTGCGTGGGCGCGCAGGGCCGACAACAACGCGACCCGTTCGGCGAACAGGCCCTCCTGCCAGAGCCGTCGGGTGCCCTCCTCGTCGTCCGGAGCGGGCAGCGCCGCACCTCCGCCCGGCGTCGCGCGCAGGGCGAAACGCCAGTCCGGGTTCAGCCGGGCGAGCCACACCGCGCGCGACCCCGCGAACGTCAGCGCCGCCGGCCGCAGATCCGTCCGCCCGCGCGCCGCGTCCAGCAGGGCGGGCAGCAACTGCGCGGGTGCGCCGAACCCCCGGGCGTTCGCCGCCGCGAGCCACTGCGGCAACAGCTCCATGAGGTCGGGTGCCGTGCCCCTGCGGCCCCCGCCACCCGCGCCGGGGCGGTCGGCTAGCAGCAGCGCCAGCCTGCGGGCTGCCGGGGCGGGCAACGCGGGGCGCGAGTCCTGCGGGGCGGGTTCGGGGCGGGGGGCCGCCTGCGCCGGGCGCAGGCCGGCTCGACGGCGTACGGTCTCGACGGCCGCGGCGTCGAGCAAGGCGACGGGCGCCGGGCGGACGTGTCCGTCTCCGGGTTCGTGTCGGTGGGTCGGCGGGGTGCGCCGGTCCGTTCCGAGGAGCGCTGCTGTGACCAGTTCTTCCCAGTTGTTCGGCGCGGACTTGTTTGTGGAGGTGGGCTCAGCCGTGGCACCGGGTGTGCTGCTCATGTGGTTCCTCTCCGTGTAGTGCGCGTGGAGGGCGTGGACGTGGACGTGAGCGACGGGGTGCGCCGCACCTGAATCCCGTTCCGTTGGGTCAGCACAGCGTCACCGCCTCTTCCGTGCCCTCCGTCCAGGCCGTCAACGGCGTGAAGCCTCGGTGGCCGCACTCGCCGAAGACCTTGACGGGGGTACCGCCCGAGAGGGCGATCAGGCGCCAGAGGCCGGGGCGGGAGCGGGCCGTGGGGGTGAGGGGGAGCGCGGTGTCCGTGTCGGCGTCCACGAGTTGCCAGCCGTCGCTCGCGGGGGTGGGTATGACGCGGTCCAGGGTGATCGGGACCGAGTCCAGCCAGGGGTCGTCGCGCAGTGCCTCGCCATAGCGCGCGGCGGCCTGGGTCGTCGTCACTCCTGGCGGGCGTATCGCGGCGGGTGTTGGCGGTGCGAACTGTTCGCCGAGCGCCGCCCGGGGCTGGCCCGCGCCCGGATACGCGGCCACTTCCGCGTCCAGGGTCAGGCCCACCGGCAGGGCCAGTTCGGGGGCGCGGCCGGCGGCGCCGTAGGAGAGGAGCAGGGCCGTGCGGTCCGAGTCGGCGCCGTAGAGCCAGATGCGGCGGGTCGTCAGACGGGCGTCGGCCGTGTCGTACTGGGCCAGGACCAGCCAGCGGTCGCGCAGCGGTGGGCCGTCCGCCGAGTTGGGGAGACCGATACGGGAGCGGACCGTGGCCGCCAGGGACTCCGGCAGCCCTTCGCGGTGCAGCCAGGCCTGGTCGAGGAGGTGGAGCAGCGCGCACTCCTCCAGCAGCCGCACCGGCCAACCGGGACCGGACGACGGGATCGCCCCCAACTCCCTTACCCGCGCGGCCAGTCCGGGTGCCTGGGCGTCGACCATGCGGGCCGCCGTCTCCTCCCACAGCGCGTACCCCGTCTGCTCCGCGCTGGCCAGGCCACCGCGCAACAGGTCCGCAAGGCGCTGCTCCAACTCCGTCGCGCCCGCGGTGATCCGCTCGGCCCGGCGCTCCGCCCGCCGCCGCGCCGCCTCCGGATCAGCGGATCCCGGCGCGGAGTCGGAGCCGGCCGCTGTCCGCTTCTCCTCGGTGCGTTTCCTTCTCCCCTCTATCCACTCCTCCGCCCAGTCCGGCGGTGCGCCCGGCGCCACCGCGCCGTCCTCGCCCGCCCACAGCAGCAACAGCCCGAGCGCGTGTTTGCACGGGAACTTCCGGCTCGGACAACTGCACTTGTACGCGGGCCCGGAGGCGTCCGCGATGTCGACGACCGTCTGATACGGCTTGCTGCCACTGCCCTTGCACAGCCCCCACACCGTCCCCTCCTCGCCACTCCCCGCCTCGGACCACGGCCCGGCCGCCCCGAGTTTGCTGCCCGCTTTGCGTGATGCGGCGTCAGGAGCCAGTGCCAGCACCTGATCCGCGCTCCAGCGCACCCCCACCTGAGTCATGACATCGAAGGTAGAGCCCGGCACTGACAATCGGTCCGCGAGCGGTTCGGCGGGCGGGCAGGTGCGGGTGTTTCCGCAGGTCAGATCGCGTTGTCAGTGGCATGGTGCACGGTGGACACCAGATCCGAACCGGCCGAGCTGGAGGGGGCCTCAGCCATGACTGTGTCCGTAGAACCCGCGTCCGTGCGTGCGAGCGAGAAGCCGTCGAACGAGCCGTTGCGGCCGCACGCCGAGCACGCCTTCGCCGATGAACTCGCCGCACTGGCCGCGCAGGACGACCGCCCGCGCCCGGCCCGCTGGAAGCTGTCGCCGTGGGCGGTGGCGACCTATCTGCTCGGCGGCACACTGCCGGACGGCACGGTGATCACGCCGAAGTACGTCGGCCCGCGCCGCCTGGTCGAGGTCGCCGTCACCACCCTCGCCACCGACCGCGCCCTGCTCCTGCTCGGCGTGCCCGGCACGGCCAAGACCTGGGTGTCCGAGCACCTGGCCGCCGCCGTCAGCGGTGACTCGACGCTGCTCGTGCAGGGCACGGCGGGAACGCCGGAGGAGGCGATCCGGTACGGGTGGAACTACGCGCAGCTGCTCGCCCACGGCCCCAGCCGTGACGCCCTCGTGCCCAGCCCGGTCATGCGGGCCATGGCGGAGGGGATGACGGCGCGGGTGGAGGAGCTGACCCGTATCCCCGCCGACGTGCAGGACACGCTCATCACGATCCTGTCCGAGAAGACGCTGCCGATACCGGAGTTGGGGCAGGAGGTGCAGGCGGTCCGCGGCTTCAACCTGATCGCGACGGCCAACGACCGGGACCGCGGGGTCAACGACCTCTCCAGCGCCCTGCGCCGCCGGTTCAACACGGTGGTGCTGCCGCTGCCGGAGAGCGTCGAGGCCGAGGTCGACATCGTCTCGCGCCGCGTCGACCAACTCGGCAGCTCCCTGGACCTGCCGTCCGCACCCGACGGTATCGACGAGATCCGTCGTGTCGTCACGGTCTTCCGCGAGCTGCGCGACGGGGTGACGTCCGACGGCCGTACGAAGGTGAAGTCGCCGAGCGGCACGCTGTCGACGGCGGAGGCGATCTCCGTCGTCACCAACGGCCTTGCCCTGGCGGCCCACTTCGGCGACGGCGTGCTGCGGGCCGGCGACGTCGCCGCGGGCCTCCTCGGCGCGGTCGTCCGCGACCCGGCGGCCGACCGCGTGATCTGGCAGGAGTACCTGGAGGCGGTCGTGCGGGAGCGCGACGGCTGGACGGACTTCTACCGGGCCTGCCGAGAGGTGAGCGTGTGACGAACGACCTGGGGTGGGGGCGCTCCGGCGGGGGCCAGGGATCGGGTGGGTCGGGTGGATCCGGCGGGAGCGGTGGATCAGGGGGGTCTGCCAGCTCTGGTGGGTTGGGCGGGGCTGGGGCTTCGGGGGAGTTGGGCGGTGAGGTGTGTGCGGGGTGCCTGGCCGGTGGGGGTGGTCGGAGCGACGGGCACGGACGCAGGGGGCGGAGGGGACGACTGGGACGGCCAGTTCGGCGAGGGCAACGGGGTCGATGGGGGCGGCGGTGGCTTCGATGGCAGGGCGGGAGGCGGGGGCGGCATCAGAAAGGCGTACGGCGGACGAGGTCGGCGAGTGTGGTGAGGAGGGGGACGTTGTGACGGGCCTTGAGGCTGAGCGGGGTGGCAGTGGGAGTGGGGCGGTCGGCGAGCGGCCGTTGCTGCTGGGCGTACGGCACCACGGGCCGGGTTCGGCGCGGGCCGTGCGGGCGGCGTTGGACGCGGGCCGGCCGCGGGTCGTGCTGATCGAGGGGCCGCCCGAGGCCGACTTCCTGATCCCGTTGGCCGCCGAGGAGGACATGCGGCCGCCGGTCGCCCTGCTCGCCCATGCCGTGGACGAGCCCGGCCGCTCGGCGTTCTGGCCGCTGGCCGAGTTCTCGCCGGAGTGGGTGGCGATCCGCTGGGCCCTGGAGCACGAAGTCCCGGCCCGCTTCATCGACTTGCCGGCGACGCACACGCTGGCATGGGAGAAGGGGGCGGAGGACGGGCTTGACGAGACGCCTGACGAGACGTCCGACGGGACCCCGGACGCCGACTCACAACAGCCCCTCGACGCCTCCGTCCGGGTCGATCCGCTCGCCGTGCTCGCCGAAGCCGCCGGTTACGACGACCCCGAGCGGTGGTGGGAGGACGTCGTCGAGCACCGGGGGGTGGGCGAGGGGGACGCGTTCGCGCCGTTCACCGCGCTGGAGGAGGCCATGGGGGTGCTGCGGGAGACCTACGGCGTCGGGGGACACGACCGGGATCTCGTGCGGGAGGCGTACATGCGGCTCCAAGTGCGGGCCGCGCAGCGTGAGTTCGGGGACGACGTGGCTGTCGTGTGCGGGGCCTGGCATGTGCCGGCGCTGCGGCAGCGGACGGCTGTCGCAGCCGACCGGGCGCTGGTGAAGGGGCTGCCCAAGGTCAAGGCGGACATGACGTGGGTGCCGTGGACGCATCGGCGGCTGGCGCGGGTCAGCGGCTACGGGGCGGGGATCGACTCGCCCGGCTGGTACGGCCACTTGTTCAGCGCGCCGGACCGGCCGGTCGAGCGGTGGCTGACCAAGGTGGCCGGACTGCTGCGGGACCAGGACCGGCTGGTGTCCTCGGCGCATGTCATCGAGGCGGTGCGGTTGGCCGAGACGCTCGCCGCGATGCGCGGTCGTCCGCTGCCGGGGCTCGGTGAGACGACCGACGCCGTGCGCGCGGTGATGTGCGAGGGCTCGGACGTGCCGCTGGCATTGGTGCACGACCGGTTGGTCGTGGGGGACGTGCTGGGGGAGGTGCCGCGGTCGGCGCCGGCGGTGCCGTTGCAGCGGGACCTCGACCGGATCCAGCGTCGGCTGCGGCTCAAACCGGAGGCGTTCGAGCGGGAGTTGGAGCTCGATCTGCGCAAGGAGACCGATGCGGGGCGCAGCAGGCTGCTGCATCGGCTGCGGCTGCTGGGCATCGGGTGGGGCGAGTCGACGGCCTCGCGGGGGAGTACGGGGACGTTCCGGGAGACGTGGCGGCTGCGGTGGGAGCCGGAGCTGTCCGTGCGGGTGGCCGAGGCCGGGGTGTGGGGCACGACCGTGCTGGGCGCCGCGACGGCGAAGGCCGAGGCGGACGCGGTGGGGGCGCAGGGCCTCGCCGATGTCACCGGGCTCGCGGAGCGCTGCCTGCTGGCCGAACTGCCCGACGCCTTGCCCGTGGTGATGCGGGTCCTCGCCGACCGGGCCGCGCTCGACGCGGACGTCGGTCATCTCGCCCAGGCCCTGCCGGCCCTGGTCCGTTCGCTGCGGTACGGCGATGTGCGCGGCACGGACACGGGAGCCCTGGCCGGGGTCGCCGCGGGCCTCGCCGAACGCATCTTCGTCGGCCTTCCCCCGGCCTGCGCCGCCCTGGACGCGGACGCGGCCGAGGAGATGCGCCGCCATCTGGACGCGGTGCACGGGGCGGTGGGGTTGTTGGCCGACGTGCCTGTACGGGGGGATGCGGAGGGTGGCTCTGCAGTAGGGAGGGCGGAGGAGGACGACGAGTCCGCCGCCGGGGATCGGGCCGTTGGGGCTGCCCTGCGGGGGCGTTGGCATCGCGTGCTGCGGGTGTTGGGGGTGCGGGACACCGTCGCGGGGGTGGTGCGGGGGCGGGCCGTGCGGTTGCTGCTGGACGAAGGGGAGTTGGCGCAGGACGAGGCGGCACGGCTCATGGGGCTCGTGCTGTCCCCGGGGACGGCGCCGGGGGACGCGGCCGCGTGGATCGAGGGGTTCGTGGGCGGCGGCTCCGGCGGCGGGATGCTGCTCGTGCACGACGAGCGGCTGCTCGGACTGGTCGACGCCTGGCTGACGGAGGTGCCGGCGGCGGCGTTCACGGACGTGCTGCCGTTGCTGCGGCGGACGTTCTCGGCGTACGAGCCGGGGGTGCGGCGGACCCTCGGTGAGCTGATCCGGCGTGGGCCCGGCCGGTCGGGGCATACGGCGGTGACCGGTTCCGGGATACCCGGCTTCGCGGCCGAGCTCGATGCGGGGCGCGCGGACGCCGTACTGCCCGTGGTGCGGCTGCTGTTGGGACTCGACGGCGTGGATGGTGCGGGCGGCGTGGTCAAGGACGCGGACGACAACCTTGTGGGGGTGGCTCGATGAGGACCGACGGGCGGGCGCAGGCGGGGCAGCGGGGCGATGAGGTGGACGCCGGTGGACGCGTACCGGGGCACAAGTGCAAGCAGGGCACGGCGACTTACCGTCGGCCGACGACGACCGTGAGGGTGGTCCCGTTGTGGGACCGGCGCCGTACGGAGGTGCGCGGATGAGCACCGGGACGACGGACACGGGAGCGGGAACGGGAGCCTCGACGGGTGCGGCAACGGAGGCCCCGATGAACCCGGACCCGACCCAGGAGCGGCTTCGGCGTTGGCGGCTTGTGCTCGGCGGGGACGCGGCCGACGGCACCGGGTGCACGTTGTCGGGGCAGGACGCGGCGATGGACGGGGCGTTGGGTGCGCTGTACGGGAAGGGTGAAGGGGCGGCGAAGGCCGGGCGGGAGCGTTCGGCGGGGCTCGGGGCCTCGGCGCCGTCGGTGGCACGTTGGCTCGGGGACATCCGGACGTACTTCCCCTCCTCCGTCGTGCAGGTGATGCAGCGGGACGCCATCGACCGGCTCGGGCTGTCCGCGCTGCTGCTCGAACCGGAGATGCTGGAGGCGGTGGAGGCCGACGTGCACCTGGTCGGCACGCTGCTCTCGCTCAACAAGGCGATGCCGGAGACGACGAAGGAGACGGCACGGGCGGTCGTACGCAAGGTGGTTCAGGACCTGGAGAAGCGGCTCGCGACCCGCACCCGGGCCACGCTCTCCGGCGCCCTGGACCGCAGCGCCCGTATCAACCGGCCGCGCCACCACGACATCGACTGGAACCGCACGATCGCGGCCAACCTCAAGCACTACCTCCCGGAGTACGGGACGATCGTGCCGGAGCGGCTCATCGGGTACGGGCGTGCCTCCCAGTCGGTGAAGAAGGAAGTCGTCCTCTGCATCGACCAGTCGGGGTCGATGGCGGCGTCCGTCGTCTACGCGTCGGTGTTCGGGGCGGTACTGGCGTCCATGCGGTCGATCAACACCCGGCTGGTCGTCTTCGACACGGCGGTCGTCGACCTCACCGACCAGCTCGACGACCCGGTCGACGTGCTGTTCGGCACGCAGCTCGGCGGCGGGACGGACATCAACCGGGCGCTCGCCTACTGCCAGTCCCAGATAACTCGCCCCGCCGAGACGGTGGTCGTGCTGATCAGCGACCTCTACGAAGGGGGGATACGCGACGAGATGCTGAAGCGGGTCGCGGCGATGAAGGCGTCAGGGGTGCAGTTCGTGGCGTTGCTCGCGCTGTCGGATGAAGGGGCACCGGCGTACGACAGGGAGCATGCGGCGGCGTTGGCCGCGCTGGGCGCACCGGCGTTCGCGTGCACGCCCGACCTCTTCCCGGAGGTGATGGCGGCGGCGATCGAGAAGCGGCCGATACCGGTGCCGGACACGGCGTGACGGTTCGGCAACTCGCCTGCGGGACAGGTGACTTGGCAGGCGACTTGTCGATCCGTTGACACCGACAGGGGCGGCAAAACGGACATGAGTATCCATCGGTAACAGGGGGCTTGCGCAACCTCGGGAGGGGCGTGCAAGGATCGACGCCCGTCAGCGGTGCGCCGAGTGTCGCCCGCCCGCATCGGAGGACCCGCCCCCAGTTGAACCGGCCCGCAGTACTGCCCGCTGCCGCTCTGCGCGTGATGCGCACGGCGGTTGGGCGGCGTGCGCTGCAAGTGGCCTTGCTGGTGGGTGGGTTGTTCGTGGCCGGGCTCCTCTGCGGGGAGCAGGCGCAGGCGGCGGACGGGGTGACCTCGGGACCGTCGGCGCGATCGTTGACGGTCAGCTCGTCGGTGCACGCGGTCGGGCAGTTGCTCAGCCCGCGGGCGCCGGCTGAAGTGAAGCCGACGATGCCGAAGAAGTCGGCGCGGACCGTTGAGCCGGTCAAGCCGGTGAAGCCCGTCGCGGTGGTCGATCACGTCGTCCGGACCGTGAATGCGGGGGTCCTGGAGCCGGTCGGCGGAGTCGTGCGGGCGGTGACCGACGAGGTGGCCGAGGTGACCGCGCAGATACCGCCGCTGGCGTCGTTACCGACCCTCCCTTCGGTCCCCGACCTCCCCACCCTGCCTACTCTGCCCACGGTCCCCTCGCTCCCGACGGCTCCCGAAGCGTCGGGACAGACGTTGCCCGCGCCCGTCGCGCAGGCGCCTCAGCCGGATGGGGCCGGGCATGCGGCGGGCGAGGTCTCGGGCAAGGGACGTAGCAGCTCGGCCGGGACGAGGACTGGGGTCGGCGCGATGGCGTACGGCCCGGTGTCCGTCGTAGCGGCCGGAGGCGTCAGGCACGTCTCGGCGGTGAGCGATGGTCGGCGGGTTGCCGGTGCCGGGTATGCGCCCGTGCGTCAGGCGCCGGGCGGTGACCCGAGCGATGACGCGGCGGGAAGCCGTTCGGGCGTCGACGGTGGTTCCTCGCGGCACGGTGACGCGCATGCCGTCGCACTGAGCCACCGGGTGCCGTTGCGGTTCGTGGCCGGTGCCGCCGTGCGGTCCGACGCGGCCGAGCTCCGGGACAGGCACCGGGACATCCCGGTCTCCCCCGCGTAGAGCAGAACCCTCCGGGGCCCTTCCGGCCCCTCTGCTCCCCCCTCCCTTTCCCTCTCCTCCCCTGTAGTCCCTCTCCCTTTTCTTTCTGCTGCCTGCTGCCGTTTCTCGACTCCGCGGGTCCTGAGCCAGGACGACCGAAAACCGTCGGTCGGTCCGGCTGACATCCCGCGGTCGGAGGCGGGTGATGCCCATTGGGGTGGGTGTCACCCGTTCCGCGCCCCTCGGGGCGGTACAGGGGGCCCCACCGGGTCAACCCCAGCCCGGTGGGGCCTCACGCGCGGCACGCCGTGCCAGTGAGGGCGGCATCATGTGACAGGTATCACCGCTCAGGTGTGACCCTCGATTTAGGGGCCCTCCGCAAGCAGCGATAACCTGCGAGACGGACATGCCGCGCGCTCGGTCACCGTGTGCGCCTCCCTTGTGACAGCGGACGTCACGTTGCCCTTCGCGGCACGCCCACGCATCCAACGAACCGCGAGATCACTGAGGACGGAAGCGCGTGGACCTGTTCGAGTATCAGGCGAGGGACCTCTTCGCCAAGCACGATGTACCGGTGCTGGCCGGTGAAGTCATCGACACGCCTGAGGCGGCCCGCGCAGCCACCGAGCGGCTCGGTGGCAAGTCCGTCGTCAAGGCCCAGGTGAAGGTCGGCGGCCGCGGCAAGGCCGGTGGCGTGAAGCTCGCCGCCACCCCGGACGAGGCCGTCGCGCGTGCGACGGACATCCTCGGCATGGACATCAAGGGCCACACGGTCCACAAGGTGATGATCGCCGAGACCGCGCCCGAGATCGTCGAGGAGTACTACGTCTCGTACCTCCTCGACCGCACCAACCGCACCTTCCTCGCCATGGCGTCCGTCCAGGGCGGCGTGGAGATCGAGGTCGTCGCGGAGGAGAACCCCGAGGCCCTCGCGAAGGTCCCGGTCGACGCCAACGAGGGTGTCTCGATCGAGAAGGCCCGCGAGATCGTCGCGCAGGCGAAGTTCCCGGCCGACGTCGCCGAGCAGGTCGCCGAGATCCTGGTGACGCTGTGGGACACCTTCGTCAAGGAGGACGCCCTCCTCGTCGAGGTCAACCCGCTCGCCAAGGTCGCGTCCGGCAAGGTCATCGCCCTCGACGGCAAGGTGTCGCTCGACGAGAACGCCGAGTTCCGCCAGCCGGAGCACGAGGCGCTGATCGACCACGACTCCGCCAACCCGCTTGAGGCGGCCGCCAAGGCTAAGAACCTCAACTACGTCAAGCTCGACGGCGAGGTCGGCATCATCGGCAACGGCGCGGGTCTCGTCATGAGCACCCTCGACGTGGTCGCGTACGCCGGTGAGAAGCACGGTGGCGTGAAGCCGGCCAACTTCCTCGACATCGGCGGCGGCGCGTCCGCGGCCGTGATGGCGAACGGCCTGGAGATCATCCTCGGCGACCCCGACGTCAAGTCGGTCTTCGTCAACGTCTTCGGTGGCATCACCGCCTGCGACGAGGTCGCCAACGGCATCGTCCAGGCGCTGCAGCTGCTCGCGGACAAGGGCGAGGGCGTCACCAAGCCGCTGGTCGTCCGTCTCGACGGCAACAACGCCGAGCTGGGTCGCAAGATCCTCTCCGACGCCAACCACCCGCTGGTCCAGCGCGTGGACACCATGGACGGCGCGGCCGACAAGGCCGCCGAGCTCGCGGCTGCGAAGTAAGGGACGAGGGACTAACAGCCATGGCTATCTTCCTCAACAAGGACAGCAAGGTCATCGTCCAGGGCATGACCGGTGCCACGGGCATGCGGCACACCAAGCTCATGCTGGCCGACGGCACGAACATCGTCGGCGGCGTGAACCCGCGCAAGGCCGGCACGTCCGTCGACTTCGACGGCACCGAGATCCCGGTCTTCGGCACGGTCGCCGAGGCGATCGAGAAGACGGGCGCGAACGTATCCGTCCTCTTCGTACCGCCGGCCTTCGCCAAGGCCGCGGTCGTCGAGGCGATCGACGCGGAGATCCCGCTCGCGGTCGTCATCACCGAGGGCATCGCTGTGCACGACTCCGCCGCGTTCTACGCGTACGCGGTCGCGCAGGGCAACAAGACGCGCATCATCGGTCCGAACTGCCCGGGTCTGATCACCCCCGGTCAGTCGAACGCCGGCATCATCCCGGGCGACATCACCAAGCCGGGCCGTATCGGCCTGGTCTCGAAGTCCGGCACGCTGACGTACCAGATGATGTACGAGCTCCGTGACATCGGCTTCTCGTCGGCGGTGGGCATCGGTGGCGACCCCGTCATCGGCACCACCCACATCGACGCGCTCGCCGCGTTCGAGGCCGACCCCGACACCGACCTGATCGTGATGATCGGTGAGATCGGTGGCGACGCGGAGGAGCGGGCCGCGGACTTCATCGCGAAGAACGTGACCAAGCCGGTTGTTGGTTACGTCGCTGGCTTCACCGCGCCCGAGGGCAAGACGATGGGCCACGCCGGCGCCATCGTCTCCGGTTCCTCCGGCACGGCCGCGGCGAAGAAGGAGGCCCTTGAGGCCGCGGGCGTCAAGGTCGGCAAGACGCCGACCGAGACGGCGAAGCTCGCGCGCGAGATCCTGGGCGGCTGAGGTACCTAGCTGCAACGTTGGTGGGCTCGCTCTGTGGGTTGGGGCGGGCCCACCAACGCGTTCGGGGGTGCCGGGTCGGGTTGTCGGGCGGGTGCGGGTTCGTTGTGGCTGGTCGCGCAGTTCCCCGCGCCCCTTAAAAGCAGGTCGGCAGGGTCGGAGTCAGCGACTCAGCGGAAGCAGTCTCTCCGGGCCGCTCGTCATCTCGCCTCGCAGTTTCTCCCGGAGCTCTACCTCCTCGTCCGACAGAGAACCCGGCGCCACCCGGGGTGGCACTCCCTGCACCTCCGCCCCCGGGGCGATCGGCGGCTCATAGTGCGTGGGTGCCGTCCGCGCGGCCAGCGCAGTCGTGCCGATCAGGGCGACCGTGAACGCGATAGCCGCCCGCGTCCAGAAACGTGCCCTCCGCTCACTCCCGTTCCGCACCGCCGGCGGCCGAGCCGCACGCAAGCGTTCCGTGGAGGCGACCTCGGCCAGGCGTCGGTGCAGCACGGCGGGGTCCGCCAGCTCCGGCAGACACGCGGCCAGCGCCTCGCGCGCGTGCAGCAGCCGGTTCGCCGTCGCCGGTGTGCTCGCCTCCGTCTCCGCCGCCGTCTCGGGCAGGTCGAGGCCGACACCGTCGTAGAGCATGAGTGTGCGGCGGTGGGGGGTCGGGAGTTTGAGGAGTGCGGTCAGCAGGGCGCGGTCGGCGGCGTCCGGGGGTGGCGGCTCCGGGTGGCGGTAGCGCGGGCGGAGGCGGTGCCAGGGGGAGAGCGCGTATTCGTACGCCGTCGCCCGCACCCAGCCCGCCGGGTCGCGGTCGACCGCCACCTCGGGCCAGCGCTGCCAGGCGAGTTGGAAGGCCCGCTCGACCGACTCGCGCGCGAGTTCGCGGCGGCCGGTGAGGAGATAGGCCTGGCGTACGAGGGCGGGGGCGCAGAACGCGTAGAGCGCGTCGAAGGCCTGAGTGGGCGTCAGGGGGGTTGCGGGAGCGGCGGCCGGCTCGGGCTCTGGCTTTGGCTCTCGCTCTGGCTCTGGCTTTGGGGGTTTTTCCAGAGACACCGTCACCGTGGGGCGGCTTGCCGGTTCCTGACGGGGCTTCGGGCGGTCGAGCGAGGCCAGCAGTTTCGCGTACGCCTCCCGTTTGTCGCCGCGTGGAGTCGTGCGGCCTGTCTCCCAGGAGCGGACCGTCTCGCGCGAGACGCCGACCCGTTCGGCGAGCTGAGCCTGTGTCAGCGAGCCGGACTCGCGCAGGCGTCGGCGTTCCTTGGGTGAGGGGAGGGGGGTTGCAGGGCTCTGCGTCACAGGACGCCCCTTCGTACGAAAAAGTACATAAATATATATTGGGCGACACTTCGGAGGTTCGCCTGTTACGACGAAAAAGCGCGTGTCGTTGGGAGCATGACGGGCGTGATCCAGATGACCGCTCGTCGATCGCCGTTGTCGTCCCTGCTCACCCGGATGCTCGACCGATCACCCGGACTGGCTGCGAGCCTCTTGGGTGGCGTGCTCGCGGCCGGGCTCGGGCTCGGGTCGTTCGCCGTGCTCGTGATGGTGCTGTGGATCAGTTCGCCGTATCCCGACAGCGGGCCCGGGGGCGCGCTGCATGTCGCGGCGGCGCTGTGGCTGCTCGCGCACGGCGCCGAACTGGTCCGTACCGACACGCTCTCCGGCGTTCCCGCGCCGGTCGGTGTCACGCCGTTGCTGTTGCTCGCGGTGCCTGTGTGGCTGGTGCATCGGGCTGCGCGGGATGCGGTGGACGGGGGCGGGGGAGACGGTGAGGACGACGGCGATGGTCCGCCCCTTGTGGCCGGGCGGACGGCGTGGGTCGGGGTCGTGGTCGGGTATCTCGGCGTGGGTGCGGCTGCCGCGTTGTACGCGGCCGGCGGGGAGTTGCGGCCGTCCTGGGCGTGGACCGCGGTGTGTGTGCCGACGGTGGTCGTGGTCGCGGCGGGGGTGGGGGTGTGGACGGCGTACGGGCGTCCGCGGGATGTCGCCGACGGGGTGCTGATTCTGCTGCCGGCGTCCGTGCGGCGGCTGGTGCTCGGGGTGGAGGCGCGGGAACGGCTCGGGGTCGCCGTGCGGGCCGCGTCGGCCGGGGTGGCGGTGCTGGTCGGGGGTGGGGCGTTGTTGCTGGGGGGCTCGCTGGTGTGGCACGGCGGGGTGGTTCGGGGGTCGTTTCTGCAGTTGACGGAGGGGTGGTCGGGGCGGTTCGCGGTGTTGTTGCTGTGTCTGGCGTTGGTGCCTAACGCGGTGGTGTGGGCGGTGGGGTACGGGTTGGGGCCGGGGTTCGTGTTGGGGGCGGGGCATGTGGTGGGGCCGTTGTCGTCGGACCCCGCGCCGTTGCTGCCGCCGTTTCCGTTGTTGGCGGCGGTGCCGGGAGTGGGGGTCGGGGGGCCGTTGGAGTGGGCGGTGGGGGTGGTGCCGGTGGTTGCGGGGGTGGTGGTGGGGTGGTTTGTGGGGCGGGGGGCCGGTGCGGGTTCCGGTGCCGGTGCTGGGAGCGGGGGTGGGAGTGGTGTCGGGGTTGGGGTGAAGGCGGGGGTCGGGGTGCGGAGTTGGTCGCGGGGGCGGACTGCTGGGGTTGGTGGGGTGGCTGCTGTTCTGGGTGGGGGGATGGTTGCGGGGCTTGCGGGGCTTGCGGGTGGGCGGCTTGGGGTGGGGGCGTTGGCTCAGTTCGGGCCGGTGTGGTGGCAGGTGGGTGGGGTGGCGGTTGTGTGGATGGCGGGGGTGGGGGTGCCGGTGGCGTTGGGGGTTCGCGGGTGGCGGGGGCGTGAGGTGGGGGCGGGGTTTGGGGTGGCTGCGGTTGTGGGGTGGTTGGGGATTCGGAAGGGGGGCGGGGGAGTGCGGGGGAAGGAGGAAGCGGGGCTGGAGGTGGGTGGTGTTGTTCTGCCGGAGGGGGTGCCGGTTCAGGGGGGCGGGGTTGGGGTGGTGCGGGATCAGCGGGGGGACGATGCGTTGGAGGCGTATGACCTGTTGCCGGCTGAGCCGGTGGAGGGGGGTTGGCATGATGACGCTGCGCGGGAGGCTCGGTGGGCTGCGCTTCGGGAGGCGGCGGATGGTACTGACGGGACTTGATCGCCCCCGCCGCCCCTACCCGTCCCATCCCAGGGGCGCTGCCCCTTCGACCCCGCCGGGGCTCCGCCCCGGACCCCGATCGGCCCTGAAGGGGC
>NZ_JBSFLV010000148.1:0-22251 GCF_053599215.1 Streptomyces sp. NPDC001002
ATCGCCACCCCCGAGCAAGTCACCGCGCTGACGGCCCAGTTGCGCGCCGAACGCGACGACGTGCTCGTGGCGATCGACGAAGAGGGCGGCGACGTCACCCGCCTCGAAGTGCGCACCGGCTCCTCCTACCCCGGCAACCTCGCGCTCGGCGCGGTGGACGACGTCACGTTGACCCGGGAGGTGGCCTACGACATGGGCCGCCGGCTCGCGGCCTGCGGGGTCAACCTCGACTGGGCCCCGTCGGCCGACGTCAACTCCAACCCGTCCAACCCGGTGATCGGCGTACGCGCCTTCGGCGCCGACACCGCGCTGGTCGCCCGGCACACGGCCGCCTACGTCACCGGGCTCCAGGCCGCCGGCGTAGCCGCCTGCACCAAGCACTTCCCCGGCCACGGCGACACGGCCGTCGACTCCCACCACGCGATGCCGAGGGTGGACGTATCGGCGGAGGTACTGGCGGACCGCGACCTCTCCCCGTTCCGAGCCGCGATCGCAGCGGGCAGCCGGGCGATCATGAGCGCCCACATCCTGGTCCCGGCGCTGGACCCGGACCTCCCCGCCACCCTCTCCCGCCGCATCCTGACCGAGCTGCTGCGCACCGAACTCGGCTACACCGGCCTGATCGTCACCGACGGCATCGAGATGCAGGCCATCGCCGCCGCCTACGGCATCGAACGCGGCAGCGTCCTGGCCATCGCGGCCGGCGCCGACGCGATCTGCGTGGGGGGCGGCCACAGCGACGAGGAGACGGTGAGCCGCCTGCGCGACGCCCTGGTCGCGGCCGTACGCTCCGGCGAACTCCCCGAGGAACGCCTGGCGGACGCGGCGGAACGGGTCCGCGAGCTGGCCCACTGGACGGCGACAACGGCAACGACAGAGCCGTACGCCTCCGACGCTGACGAGGTAGGCCTGGTCGCCGCCCGCCGAGCGGTACGAGTCACCGCGGCCCCGGACACCGCGTTCACCCCGCTCACCGAGGCGCCCTACGTGGCCCTCCTCACCCCGGTCCCGAACATCGCGGTCGGCGACCACACCCCGTGGGGCGTAGGGGCCCAACTCCCCCGCCTGCTCCCGGGCACGGAAACGGACAACTACTCCGGCGAGAACGCGGGCGAGACGATCCTGACGACGGCAGGCTCTCGCCGCATCGTCGCGGTGGTCCGGGACGAACATCGCCACGGCTGGATGGCGTCCACTCTCGACACGCTGCTCGCGGCCCGCCCCGACACGGTCATCGTGGAAATGGGCGTCCCCATGTCCCCGCCGCGAGGCGCCCTGCACGTGGCAACTCACGGAGCGGCAAGGGTCTGCGGCCAGGCGGCGGCGGAGATCATCGCGGGTTCGTAAGAGGTTTTTGGTTTTTAGGGGCGCGGGGCTGTATCGATTTGCGGCTCCGCCGCGTGGGCGCGACCAGCCGCAACGGTCGCGCACCCCGCACTCAACAGAACCAGGCAGACGAATCCGCGCCTTAAATCCCTTGCCAAGCAGGCTTGTTGACGAAGGTATGCCGGAAATAGTCCGCCAACTTCAACTTGGAAGCGGCTCCTTCATCGACGACAACCGTCGCATGCCGGTGGAACTGCAAGGCTGACGCAGGACAAACCGCAGCAACCGGACCCTCCACAGTCGCCGCCACCGCATCCGCCTTGCCCTCCCCAGTCGCCAGCAACACCAAATGCCGCGCCTCAAGAATCGTGCCGATCCCCTGAGTGATCACGTGATGCGGCACCTGATCGATGTCCCCGTCAAAGAACCGCGCGTTGTCCACCCGAGTCTGCTCGGTCAACGTCTTGATCCGCGTACGCGAAGCAAGCGAGGAACAGGGCTCGTTGAACCCGATATGCCCATCGGTCCCGATCCCGAGCACCTGCAGATCGACACCGCCGGCCTCGGCCAGCGCGAGGTCGTACGCCTCACAGGCCCCCTGCACATCGGCGGCCGTCCCGTCCGGCCCCATGAACGCGTCCATGGAGATCCCCAACGGCTCCAGCACCTCACGCCGCAGCACCGAGCGATACGACTCCGGATGCTCGGCGGCCAGCCCCACGTACTCGTCGAGCTGAGCGACCCGCGCCCGCGAGGCGTCCACGTCACCGGAGCGCACCTTGGCCGTCAACGCCTCGTAGATGGGCAACGGCGTCGAGCCCGTGGCCACGCCGAGCAGGGCGTCCGGCTTGCGCCGCAGCAGCTGTGCCATGGCCTCGGCGATGAGCTCGCCGCCCGACTTGGCGTCCGGAACGATGACAACTTCCACGCTGGGCCTGCCGATCTGAAGAGAGCCATGTGGTTTAGACCAATAATGAGGCCAATCTAACAGAATCGGGTGCTGCCTCCCAGGTGGAACCTGCTGTTCTCCCAGGTGGGCCCGCGGCACCCGCGCACCACCCGCTGGCACCCGCATTCCACTCGGAGGACAGGCATCATTCGCCGTGGGGGAGTGAAATGAGCCCCGCCCGCACACAGCCCGCCCGGAGGAACTCCATGACCACCGCCACCACATCGGACCCCTCGCGCGACCTCCCGGGCGGGATCATGGCCCGAGAGATGGCCGAACAGCCCACCGTGCTGCGCCGCATCCTCGCCGAGGGTGCCCCCGGCATCCGCCAGGTCGCCCGGGAGATCGCCGCCCGCAACCCCCGCTTCGTCCTGCTCACCGCCCGCGGCACCTCCGACAACGCGGCCCTCTACGCCAAGTACCTCCTGGAGATCCGCCTCGGCCTGCCCTGCGGACTCACCTCGATGTCGACCACCACGGCCTACGGCGCCCAGCCCGACCTCACCGGCGTCCTGGTCGTCACCGTCAGCCAGTCCGGCGGGTCCCCGGACCTGGTCGCCTCGACCCGCGCCGCCCGCGAGGCCGGCGCGATCACGCTGGCCGTCACCAACAACCCCGACTCACCGCTGGCCGGCGTGTCCGAGTACCACATCGACATCCTGGCCGGACCGGAGAAGGCGCTCCCCGCCACCAAGACGTACACGGCCTCCCTGCTCGCGCTCTACCTCTTCGTCGAGGGCCTGCGCGACGGCGACGGAGCCCCCGCCCAGGTACTCCCCGACCTCGCCGAGCAGCTCCTCGCCCGGCAGGACGAGATCCGCGCCCTGGCCGGCCGCTACCGCTTCGCCGAGCGCATGGTCATCACCTCGCGCGGCTACGGCTACCCCACGGCCAAGGAGGCGGCCCTGAAGCTGATGGAGACCAGCTACATCCCCGCCCTCTCCTACTCCGGCGCCGACCTCCTGCACGGCCCCCTCGCCATGGTCGACAACGTCTCCCCGGTCATCGCGGTCGTCACCGACGGCAAGGGCGGCGAGGCCCTCCAGCCCGTCCTGGACCGGCTGCGCGGCCGCGGCGCCGACCTGGTCGTCATCGGCCCCAAGAGCCAGGTCGAGCAGGCCTCGGCCGGTTTCGTACTGCCCACCGAGGGCGTGGCCGAGGAGGTCCAGCCCATCCTGGAGATCCTCCCGCTCCAGCTCCTGGCCTACGAGGTGACCATCGCCCGCGGCCAGGACCCGGACGCGCCCCGCGCCCTGGCGAAGGTGACGGAGACCCGCTGAGATCGCTTCGCCGACCACCCCCGCACGGGAACCCCCACGGGTTAGGCTGCCGTCGGGGAAATAACAACAATCAACAGGCTTCAACGCATGGACACGCAGAGTGGTCTAGTCCAGAATTGAAGCGCTGTACGCACAGTCGCGAGACTTCCGCCTTCCCCGCACAGGAAGGCGGACCGAGGAACCGGAGCTCTCTGCCCTGACTGCCCCGGATCCTCACCCTTCGGCCGACCGGGATCGCACACCCCACGGCCGTTGTTGCTCCGGGCTGCGGTGCCGGGAGGGTTGAGGGTCCCTCCCAGGCGCCGCGGCCCGCGGGTGTTTTTACGCCCCTCACATACCCCCAGGTACGCTCGCCACGTGCCCTCCATGAACGAACTGGTCCGCCAGCACACCGCACTCGACGACTCCGACCTCGAGTGGCTGCATCTGCTGGTCTCGGAGTGGCAGCTGCTCTCCGACCTCTCCTTCGCCGACCTGGTCCTGTGGGTGCCCACCCGCGACGGCACGCGCTATGTCTCCGTCGCCCAGATGCGCCCCAACACCGGCCCCACGTCCTACCACGACGACATGGTCGGCCACCTCGTCCCGCGCGGCCGCCGCCCCATGCTGGACGCGGCCCTGGACGAGGGCCGGATCGTGCGCGAGGGCGACCCGGAGTGGCGCGAGGAGGTCCCGGTCCGGGTCGAGTCGATCCCCGTACGACGGGAGGGGCGCGTCCTGGGTGTCATCGCCCGCAACACCAACCTGCTGACCGTGCGCACCCCGAGCCGCCTGGAGCTGACGTACCTCCAGAGCGCCTCGGACCTCGCGCAGATGATCGCGGCCGGCGCCTTCCCGTTCGCGAACCAGCAGATGGACATGGATGCCGCGCCCCGCGTCGGCGACGGTCTGATCCGCCTCGACGCGGACGGCATCGTCCAGTACGCCTCACCGAACGCGCTGTCGGCGTACCACCGCATGGGCCTCGCCTCCGACCTGGTCGGCCAGCACCTCGGCCGGACCACCGCCGAACTCGCGCCGACCCGGGGGCCGGTGGACGAGGCGCTCGCCAAGGTGGCCAGCGGCTGGGCGCCGCGCGAGTTCGAGATCGAGGCGCGTGACGGGGTCATCCAGTTCCGTGCCATCCCGCTCAAACCCAAGGGCACGCGCATCGGTTCGCTGGTCCTGCTCCGTGACGTCACCGAACTGCGCCGCCGCGAGCGGGAGTTGATCACCAAGGACGCCACCATCCGGGAGATCCACCACCGGGTGAAGAACAACCTCCAGACGGTCGCCGCCCTCCTGCGCCTGCAGGCCCGGCGCATCGAGTCGGACCGCGGCCGGGAGGCCCTGGAGGAGGCGGTGCGGCGGGTGGGTTCGATCGCGATCGTGCACGAGACGCTCTCCCAGAACCTGGACGAGCGCGTGGAGTTCGACGAGATCGCCGACCGCGTCCTCGCGATGGTGGCCGAGATCTCACCGGGCAAGGTGGCCGGCCGGCGCAGCGGCCGCTTCGGCATCCTGGACGCCGAGGTCGCCACCCCGCTGTCGATGGTCCTGACGGAGATCCTGCAGAACGCCCTCGAACACGGCTTCCGTGAGGGCGAGACCGGCACGGTCGAGGTGTCGGCCGTCCGCGGCGGCACCAGCAAGGACGCCCGTCTCCTGGTCACCGTCCAGGACGACGGCGTCGGTCTGCCCGAGGGCTTCGACCCGCACACCGACGGCAACCTGGGCCTGCAGATCGTACGGACCCTGGTGGAGGGCGAGTTGGGCGGCACGTTCGACATGGTCCCGGCGCCGGAGCGGGGGACCCGGGTGATCCTGGACGTGCCGGTGGAAGCTCACAAGTAGTCAACTCCCGGAACAGCAAAGGGCCCCGGACCTTGTGCGGTCCGGGGCCAGTGCTCGTTGCTGCTCGTTCGCAAAGCGTAAGCGCATCGGGGGTACTGCGCGCTGCGGCTCGGGGGCGGGAGATGCGTACTCGCTGTACGCGCCGCCAAGCTCAGGCTTGTGGGGCGGGTGTTGTCAGGCGGTTGCCTGACGGGCCCGGTTGCGGGCGGCACGGCGCTTCATCGCGCGACGCTCGTCCTCGCTGAGACCACCCCAGACGCCGGAGTCCTGACCGGACTCGAGCGCCCACTGCAGACACTGATCCATAACGGGGCAGCGACGGCAGACGGCCTTGGCTTCCTCGATCTGCAGCAGCGCAGGACCGGTGTTGCCGATGGGGAAGAAGAGCTCGGGGTCTTCCTCGCGGCAAACGGCGTTGTGACGCCAGTCCATGGCTGCTACCTCTCCTTGGTATTACGTGCGGGTTGCTTGTGAATGTGAACGCTTTCACGAATCCCTCAACAAGTGAAGGGCCGAACGCCAGGTTCGCTGGCGGGGTCCTGTGGATTGAAGAGGGGTTCCGGTGATCCGTGGAGGCCGGTGTTGCGGGCCGTCTCGATCGCCACGTAGAGACTCGCAAACCTCAGCGGCGGATACAACCCCTTCTGGAAAGTTTTTTTTGATTCCTCGGTGTCGACTAGGTCACAGCCGTACTTCCATGGGGTGGACCCTGGCCTAAACGTTCGAGTGAAAGGACTTCAGCCCTTTCTGCTCACACAATCACACGCAGTGCACGGCGTACGCCTGTGAACGTCACGCTCGTGCGCAGTCCGAGGTGGTCGCCGTCCATCTGAAGGGGTAGAGGGACCTTCGAATGCAAGGTGAACTGGTCCAGGTCGTGCAGGGTGACCGCGTGCTTGCCGTGGGCTCCGCGTTCGGGGGACGAAGTGAGCAATTGTGTGGCATACCGGGCGGCGGAGACCGTGGACATGCGGCTGAGGCCGAGTACGTCGAGCCCGGTATCGAACGAAGCCTTAGGCGTTGCGTACACCGGACGATTACCCAGATACGTCCACGGTGAGGTATTGCAGATTATGGATGCCACCAGATCGGTCACCGGTTCGGCGTCGGGCCGCTCCAGCGTGATCGTGCCGTGCCGACGGTTGGGCTCCTGGATGAACTGGCGTGCGACCTGGCGCAGGTAAAGGGCGTGCGTGGATTTCTTGCCCCGCTCGCGCTGTTGCTCGACCCGGCCGACCACGCCCGCGTCGAAACCGAGCCCCGCGCAGAAGGTGAACCAGCGCGAGGGCACCGCCTCGTCCTCGGTGCCCGGGGTGCCGGCGGCCAGACCCATGCCGACCGTCCGTTCACTGCCCTCACGCAGGGCGTCGAGCAGGGCGCCGGTCGCCTCGACGGCGTCGTTGGGCAGCCCCAGGGCGCGGGCGAAGACATTGGTCGAGCCACCGGGGACCACGGCGAGGCGGGGCAGACCGTTGGGGTTGGGTCCCGCGTGCAGCAGGCCGTTGACCACCTCGTTGACCGTGCCGTCGCCGCCGAGGGCGACCACCAGGTCGATGTCGTCGCTGTCCGCCGCCTGCCGGCCCAGGTCGCGCGCGTGGCCGCGGTACTCGGTGGTGACCGCTTCCAGCTTCATCTCGCTCGCGAGTGCATGAATCAGGACATCGCGCGTACGTGCGCTTGTGGTGGTTGCCGCCGGATTGACCACGAGAAGTGCACGCATGAGTTGCAGCGTACCTACTGGGTGGTACTCGGCACAGGTCGAGTAGGGATCAGGTAAGAGCAGGGGACGTGAGCCTCACCACGGCGGACTCCCGTCGGGGTCGCGGCGGACGGTCCGGCCCCCTCCGGCCGGCGCCGCCCCCGGGACTACCCTTCAGGGGTGACCAGTGAGCAGACTCCCACCGCTTCGGACAGCACCGACCCGCGCCCGCGCCGCCTGACCTACGCCGCCGCGCTCGCCGGTCTTGAGGGGATCGCGTTGGCCGTCGGGGGCCTGTGGATGCTCGTGGAGGGCCTGACCGGCGACCCCGACGACCGCGGGTCCGCCGTCACCGGCGGCATCACCCTGGTCGTCCTCGCACTGCTGCCGCTGCTCGCCGCGCGCGGGCTGCTGCTGCGCCGCGGCTGGAGCCGGGGCCCCGCCGTCATCACGCAGATCATGGCGCTGCCGGTCGCCTACACCCTGCTCCAGGCCGACAGCGTGGCCATCCCGGCCGGGATCGCACTCGCCGTCGTCGCCGTGGCCGCGCTGGTACTGCTGATCAACCCGGAGACGAACCGGGCCCTCGGAATCCGGGGACCCGGCGGCGCACAGGGCGACCAGAAGTAGACCTGCCCGACTCGCCCAGGCTCATCGGCTGTTTCCGGCCTACTCCTCGACGAGCAGCTTCTCCCGCAGCTGCGCCAGCGTGCGCGCCAGCAGCCGGGAGACGTGCATCTGTGAGATGCCGACCTCCTGGGCGATCTGCGACTGCGTCATGTTGCCGAAGAACCGCAGCAGCAGGATCCGCTTCTCGCGCGGCGGGAGGTCCTCCAGCAGCGGCTTGAGGGACTCGCGGTACTCGACGCCCTCCAGGGCCTCGTCCTCCGCGCCCAGGGTGTCCGCGACGGCCGGGGACTCGTCGTCGGTGTCGGGGACGTCCAGGGACAGCGTGGAGTACGCGTTGGCCGACTCCAGGCCCTCCAGGACCTCTTCCTCCGAGATGCCCAGCTTCTCGGCCAGCTCGTGGACCGTGGGGGAGCGACCGTGCAGCTGCGAGAGCTCCGCGGTCGCCGTGGTCAGCGACAGCCGCAGCTCCTGGAGCCTGCGCGGGACGCGGACCGCCCAGCCCTTGTCGCGGAAGTGCCGCTTGATCTCGCCGACGACCGTCGGGGTCGCGTACGTCGAGAACTCGACGCCGCGCTCCGGGTCGAAGCGGTCGACCGACTTGATCAGGCCGATGGTGGCGACCTGGGTGAGGTCGTCCAGCGGCTCGCCGCGGTTGCGGAAGCGGCGGGCGAGGTGCTCGACGAGCGGCAGGTGCATACGGACCAGCCGGTTGCGCAGGTCCGCGTACTCCGGGCTGCCGTCCTTCAGCGTGCGCAGCTCGATGAAGAGCAGACGCGCTCCGCTGCGGTCCTGTGGGTCGTGCCGTGTGGCCTGCTGGACGCTGGGAGCGCCCTGTTGGACGCTCGGCGCGCCCTGCCCGTCGGCCTCGGGGTTTCGCTCGTGCTCGCTCATCGTCCCGCCCGTTGTCCTTCTCCGAGCGCCGGCCGCCGGACGGAGCGGGGGGATCCCGGTCCGTCCGTCCACGGGCGCGCTCTGCACGGCACCTTCCCGATCCCGCGGTCCGTCCGGGGAAGCGGTCTCCGAGGAGTCCTCCTCCGGATGCGGCCGGGCCTGCTCGGGGATGCCGGCCATACCGTCGATGCCGTCACCAATGCGTCGGGACCCGCCTGTGCCCTCGGCCGGCAGCTCCCGTGTGCCGCGCTCTTCGTCCCGCACCGGCCCGTCCCCTGTCCTCACGCCGGCCCGGGTCCCGCGCCGCGCTGTTTGTAGAGGCTGATCGAAACGGTTTTGTCGTCGTCCACGGCGGAGGAGACCTTGCCTGCCAGGGCGGACAGGACGGTCCAGGCGAAGGTGTCGCGCGCGGGGGCGTGACCGTCCGTGGTCGGCGCCGAGACGGTCACCTCCAACGAGTCGTCGACAAGCCGGAAGACACAACTGAGCACCGAGCCGGGCACGGCCTGCTGGAGCAGGATCGCGCAGGCCTCGTCCACCGCGATGCGCAGGTCCTCGATCTCGTCGAGGGTGAAGTCCAAACGGGCCGCGAGGCCGGCCGTGGCCGTACGCAGCACCGACAGGTAGGCACCCGCAGCCGGCAGCCGGACTTCCACGAAGTCCTGGGTCGCGGGCTCGCCTGCGATCTGGGACACCCTCACCTCCAAGGTGGTACAAGCATTTCAGGGCCGAGGGTCGCCCCCCGGGGTAACGCGACGTGTGCTTCAGCGGTGACGCTATCGCGCTCCGAACTTTCCTGTCCCCAGGACCCCAACCCCTTGCTGTCACTCATAGTAAACCTTCGGATACGCTCCGTGGCTAGGGGGTCGGCGGGCCCAATTGGGAAGAGCGCGCGCCGGGTTGACGTACCCAGACGTCAGACCCTCGAACCGTCGGTGAAGCGGAGTCGTGCCGCGTCACACGAGCACATGGTCCACGAAGCACCAACGCCAGCTCTCACCGGGTTCGAAGGTCCGCATGATCGGATGACCGGAATCCTTGTGGTGCTCGGTCGCGTGCCGTCCCGGAGACGAGTCGCAGCAGCCGACATGGCCGCAGGTGAGGCACAGCCGGAGCTGGACCGGGTGCGTACCGTCCCGTAGACACTCGGGGCAGGTCTCATTGAGCGGTCCGGGTTCCGGGTGCGGCAGCGCGTCGGCATGCGTGCACTGTTTCATGATTGCCAGATTACGACGGCTGTGCGGATGACCGCGCGGAAAACCAGAGGGCGGGCGAGGACGATGGACGTGATGCCACTGCTGTTGCTGGTGGCGGGCAGCGCCGCGGTGGCCGCGGCGGCGCGGCGCACACCGGTGCCGGCGCCGCTGCTGCTGGTCGCGGCGGGCCTGTTGGTCTCCTACGTCCCAGGAGTGCCGGAGTACACCCTCGATCCTGACGTAGTACTGCCGCTCGTGCTCCCGCCGCTGCTCTACACCTCGGCCACCGACAGCTCCTACCTCGACCTGCGCGCGCAACTGCGGCCGGTAGCGCTGCTGTCGGTCGGGTACGTGCTCTTCGCGACCTTCATGGTCGGCTGGGCCGCCTACCAGATCGTGCCGGGGCTGCCGTTGACCGCGGCACTGGTGCTGGGCGCGGTGGTGGCGCCGCCGGACGCGGTCGCGGCCACGGCGGTCGCGCGCCGGGTCGGACTGCCCTCCCGGGTCACCACGATCCTGCAGGGCGAGTCCCTGGTGAACGACGCCACCGCGATCACCGCCTACCGGGTCGCGGTCGCCGCCGCGGTCGGCGAGGGCGCGACCTGGGCGGGCGGGATCGGCGAGTTCCTGCTGGCGGCCGTGGGCGGCGTGGGCATCGGCCTGATCCTGATGGTGCCGCTCCACTGGCTGCGCACCCACCTCAAGGAGGCGCTGCTCCAGAACACGCTCTCCCTGCTGATCCCGTTCGTCGCGTACGCGGTCGCCGAGCAGGTGCACGCCTCCGGTGTGCTCGCCGTGGTCGTCGTCGCGCTCTACCTGGGCCACCGCAACTGGGAGGTCGACTTCGCCACCCGCCTCCAGGAGGAGGCCGTATGGAAGATGGTGGCATTCGTCCTGGAATCAGCGGTTTTCGCCCTGATCGGCCTGCAACTCCCCGTGGTCCTCAAGGGCCTTGGCGCCTACGAGGGCGGGAGGGCCGCCTGGTACGCGGTCGCCGTCTTCCTCGTGGTCGTCGCCTCCCGCTTCATCTGGGTCTATCCGGCGACCTTCCTGCCCCGCATCCTTTCGGCCAGAATCCGCAGACGCGAGGAGAACCCCACCTGGAAGGCGCCGTTCGTCATCGGCTGGGCCGGCATGCGGGGCGTGGTCTCGCTGGCGATCGCCTTCTCGATCCCGGAACACATGCACAACGGCGAGGACTTCCCCGGCCGCAACCTCATCCTCTTCCTGACCTTCACGACGGTCATCGGCACCCTCGTCGTCCAGGGCGTCACCCTGCCCCCGCTGATCCGCCTCCTGAAGCTCCCCGGCCGCGACACCCAGGCCGAGACCCTCGCCGAGGCCAACGCCCAGGCACAGGCCTCACGCGTCGCCGAACGGCGCCTGGACGAACTCCTCGCCGACGAGAGCAACGCGCTCCCACCACCCCTCGCCGACCGCCTCCGCTCGGCCCTGGAACGCCGCCGCAACGCGGTCTGGGAACGCCTCGGCCAGGTCAACCCCATCACCGGCGAATCCGTCGACGACACCTACCGCCGCCTCTCCCGAGAAATGATCAGCGCCGAACGCGCGATGTTCGTCCGCCTCCGGGACGGCCGCTACATCGACGACGAGATGCTGCGCACCATGCTCCGCAGACTGGACTTGGAGGAGGCAGCGGCTTTCCGCGAGGCGGCGTGAGGCTCCGCCGGAAGCGCGGGGAGGGGCGGTCGACAGTTCCCGGCGATCGAGGGCGATCGAAGGCGCTCGACAGGGATCGATGGCCATCGAAATCTGGATGCGCCGGACCACTGGGCGATCGCATACTCGCCGCATGACTCTGCCCGCCGGCCGCTTCCGGGACCCGCGCAGCACCGTCGACGACTTTCTCGGCTCGATCATGGTGCGCTGTCCCGGCTGCGCGAAGGTCGCGCGGGTGGTTGCGGAGCCAGGGATCCCCGACCCCCAGGTCTGGGTGGGGCACAGGCCGCGCCGTCTGGTCTGCCGCGGGTGTGGGCTGTCACGGGTATGGAGCGGCCGTGATGTCCAACTGCCCCGCGGCGCGGACGGTCCCGTGACGGATCCGTACTTCGACCTGCCGCTCTGGCTCCAGATCGAGACCCGGCACGGGTGGTTGTGGGCGTACGACCTCGAACACCTCGACCTGATCAGCCGTTTCGTCCAGGCGCGGCTTCGGGAGCGGGCGCCCTGGTACGACACCGGACAGAAGATGACGCTGGTGGCTCGTCTGCCGGTGTGGATCAAGCGGGCGAAGAACCGGGACGACGTCCTGCGTGCCGTAGGCCGGCTCAGGGAAACGGCCGCCCCGTGACCACCGCCGCCACCGTCGTCCCGCGTGGGAACGCGCCTTCCCCGGCGAGGACGACAAGTCCGTACAGCAACTTGGCGACATAAAGGCGCTCGACCGCCAGCCCGTGCCGTTCCTCGAAGTCCTCCGCGAACGCGTCCAGTTCGGGGGACACGCGTGCGTAGCCGCCGAAGTGGAAGCGGTCGTCGAGGGTCCAGGTGCCGTGGAGGCCGCCGAAGGCCGCGTGTTGCAGGGAGCGTATGTCGTCGGCCAGGAAGCCGCCCTTGAGGACCGGGACGCCCAGGGCGTGTTGGTCGGGGGCGAGGCCCGCCGCCAGGCCCGCCAGGGTGCCGCCGGTGCCGCAGGGGACGGCGACGACGTCCGCGTGGCCGCGCAGTTCCTCGCCCAGGGCCCGACAGCCGCGTACCGCCTCGGTGTTGCTGCCGCCCTCCGGGATCACGTAGGCGTCCGACGCGCCGGCCTCGTGCAGCACGCGCGCGAGGGTGTCGGGGTCGGTCTTGTGGCGGTAGGTCGATCTGTCGACGAAGTGCAGTCGCATGCCGTCGGTCGTGCAGCGGGTGAGGGAAGGGTTGAGGGGGCGGTCGGCGAGTTCCTGGCCGCGGACCACACCGATCGTGGACAGGCCGAGCAGGCGGCCCGCGGCGGCCGTGGCCCGGAGGTGGTTGGAGTACGCGCCGCCGAAGGTGACCACGGTGCGGCCGGACGCGGCGGTGAGGTTGGGGGCGAGTTTGCGCCACTTGTTGCCGATCAGCTCCGGGTGGATCAGGTCGTCCCGCTTGAGGAGGAGGCGGACGCCGTGGCGTGCGAACCGCTCGTCCGCCAACTCCTGGAGAGGGGAGGGGAGTCGGGGGTGCAGGGCGGCCGCCAGGTCGGAGGCGGCGGGGTTGTCGGAGCCGGTCACCCGGCCATTGTCCCGGCCGTGGGGCGGTCCCGCTCGTTCGGTGTTCGACGTGCCGATCGACTATGCGTCCGACTCTTCCCAGCCGCTGGTGATCCATTCCCGCTCTTTCGTGTAATAGCACCGGCACGCTCCGTGATGGAAGGGTTGCCCGTGCACATCGATGCTCCGGCGCTGATCGGCGCCGGTGCAGACCGGGAGGGCAATACTCATATGTCGGTAGGCGAAGAGGTCCGTACGGAGCAGGGCAAGCCGCAGCAGAGTCTCGGCACGGCTGCCGCGCGGAACCTGGCCACCACGACCAAGTCCGCGCCGCAGATGCAGGAGATCAGCTCGCGCTGGCTGCTGCGCATGCTGCCGTGGGTGAACGTCCAGGGCGGTACGTACCGGGTGAACCGGCGACTGAGTTATGCCGTGGGGGACGGACGTGTCACATTCGTGAAGACGGGGGACCGGGTCGAGGTCATCCCCGCCGAGCTGGGCGAACTGCCGGTCCTGCGCTCCTACGAGGACGAGGAGGTGCTCGCCGAACTCGCCCAGCGCTGCCGGCAGCGGGAGATCGCGGCGGGCGAGGTGATCGCCGAGTTCGGCAGCCCGACCGACGAGGTCTACCTGCTGGCGCACGGCCGGGTCGAGAAGATCGGCCAGGGCCCTTACGGTGACGACGCGGTGCTCGGCGTGCTCGCCGACGGCGCCTACTTCGGCGAGGCGGCCCTGCTGGGCCCGGACGCCATCTGGGAGTGCACGGCCCGCGCGGTCACCGCCTGCACGGTGCTGACGCTGACCCGCTCGGACGTCGAGATGGTCGCCGAGCGCTCCGACTCCCTGCGCGAGCACCTCCAGCACGCGCGCTCGATCCCGGAGCAGCGCACCAACAAGTTCGGCGAGAAGGAGGTCGACCTCGCGGCCGGCCACTCCGGCGAGCCGGACATCCCGCACACCTTCGTCGACTACGACGCCCGGCCGCGCGAGTACGAGCTGAGCATCGCGCAGACCGTCCTGCGCATCCACTCGCGCGTGGCCGACCTCTACAACCAGCCGATGAACCAGACCGAGCAGCAGCTGCGGCTGACGGTCGAGGCCCTGAAGGAGCGCCAGGAGCACGAGCTCGTCAACAACCGCGAGTTCGGACTGCTCAACAACTGCGAGTACGACCAGCGCCTCCAGCCGCACGACGGCGTGCCAGGACCCGACGACCTGGACGAGCTGCTCACCCGGCGCCGCGGCACCAAGCTGCTGCTCGCCCACCCGCGCGCGATCTCCGCGTTCGGCCGCGAGCTGAACAAGCGCGGACTGGTCCCGGAGACCATCGAGGTGGCCGGAAACCGCATCCCGACCTGGCGCGGGGTGCCGATCTACCCGTGCAACAAGATCCCGGTCAGCGAGGCCCGTACGACCTCGATCATCGCGATGCGCACCGGCGAGGCCGAGCAGGGCGTGATCGGTCTGCAGCAGGCCGGCATCCCGGACGAGATCGAGCCGAGCCTGTCCGTGCGCTTCATGGGCATCAACGAACAGGCGATCATCAACTACCTGGTGACGGCGTACTACTCGGCCGCGGTCCTGGTGCCGGACGCGCTCGGCGTACTGGAGAACGTCGAGATCGGCCGCTGGAGGTGACGTTTCTGCACCTCCGGGCCGTGTCCGCGCCGGTCGGAGAGGGTAGATCTCGGTCGTACGCGCCCAGCGGAAGCGGAAGCTCCACCGTCCGCGGACTGACCGAGGGAGATCCCATGGCCGAGTTCAGGACGGCGGAGCAACAGGCGGGGGCGGAGCGGCCGTCCGCCCCGGCACCGCCGCTCGACGGGCACGAGGCGGCGGCGATCCTGGAGCGCACCCGGGCGTCGGTCGACCCCGAACTGCGCGCCGCCATCGACTCGTTGCCCGGCTCCATGCGCCGGATCGCGCTCTACCACTTCGGCTGGGAGCACGCGGACGGCACACCGGCGGCGGGCAGCGCGGGCAAGGCGATCCGCCCGGCGCTGGTCCTCACCGCGGCCGCCGCACTCGGCGGACCGAGGGCGCCGGCAGCGGCCGTACGGGCGGCCGCGGCGGTGGAGTTGGTGCACAACTTCACGCTGCTGCACGACGACGTCATGGACCGCGACACCACCCGCAGGCACCGGCCCACCGCGTGGACCGTGTTCGGCGACGCCGACGCGATCCTCGCCGGGGACGCCCTGCAGGCGCTGGCCCTGGGGCTGCTCGCCGAGGACCCGCATCCGGCGTCCTCGGCGGCCGCCGCCCGACTCGCGGCCTGTGTCGTCGAGTTGTGCGCGGGACAGCACGCGGACACGGCGCTGGAGAGCCGGCACCCCGGCGAGGTCACCCTCGACGAGGTGCTGACCATGGCCGAGGCCAAGACGGGCGCCCTGCTGGGGTGCGCGTGCGCCCTGGGCGCGCTGTACGCGGGGGCGTCGGACGACGACGTCGAGGCGCTGGACGCGTTCGGCCGCCAGGCCGGGCTCGCCTTCCAGCTGATCGACGACGTCATCGGCATATGGGGCGACCCGAAGCGCACCGGCAAGCCGGCCGGGGCGGATCTGGCCGTCCGCAAGAAGTCCCTGCCCGTCGTCGCCGCGCTCACCTCGGACACCCCGGCGGCGAGCGAGCTGGCCCGGCTGTACGAACTCCCTTACGCCAAGGAGGATCTGGAGCGCACGGTGCTGGCCGTGGAGCGGGCCGGCGGACGCGACTGGGCGCAGGTCCAGGCGGCCGACCGGATGGCCCGCGCGATGGACGAACTGGCCCGGGCGGTCGCCGACCCGGAGGCGGCGGGCGGCCTGCTGGCCCTCGCGGAGTTCGTCACCCGGCGCAGCAGTTGAGCCGGAGGACGGACACCGGGCGGCCACCGGACAGATAGCCGAGGCAGGTTCTGGGCAGGTATCCGGACCCCGGACCCGATTCACCGATCGTGCGGCTCCTGACCCCGCGCGCTCGGCGTCGGCTCCGGTCCGGGCGGGTCCCGCACATCCCCACGGTGTGCGGGGCCCGCCCTTGTACGTACACCTCCCGGTCCGCACGCCCCGCACACCCTCCGCCCACACCCTCCCGCTCTCGCACACGCACTCGATAGGGTCAACGCCGTTACGGACAAGGCCGGTTGGTCCGGCCGGGCGGCTTGAGACGAGGGGTGGGGCGATCCATGGGCGTGGTGATCCGGACGGCGGGCGAGGGCGACCGGGAGCTGGTGGTGCGGCTGCTGGACGAGGCCTTCCAGGAGGATCCGGTCAGCACCTGGGTCTTTCCCGGCGAGGAGTACCGCCGTACGACCCATCACCGGCTGATGGCCGCCTTCACGGACATCGTGTTCGCGGAGGGGCGGATCGACATCGCCGAGGACGGTGCCGCGTGCGCGCTGTGGATGTCCGTACCCGTGGGGGAGCACGCCGACGCCGAGGGCGAGGACGACGGTCCCGTCCAGCTGCGCGCCGCCGTCGACCCGGACAACGAGCGCGTCGAGCTGATCGGCCGGCTGACGCAGGACATCCACCCCACCGACCGCCCCCACGAATACCTCTGGATGATCGGCGTCGTACCGGGGCGCCAGGGCGAGGGCCTCGGGGGCGCGCTCATCGGTCACGTCCTCGACCGCTGCGACCGCGAGGGCCTGCACGCGTACCTGGAGGCGAGCAGCGACCGCAGCCGCGCCCTGTACGAACGCCTCGGCTTCGCGCTCACCGGCCGCCCCCTCGACCTGCCCGGCGGCCCCCAGATGTGGCCGATGTGGCGCGAGCCCCGGATCTGAGGCGAGTCCGGCCGCACGGCGTGCGCGCGCGGGCGCCGGCCGTCCTACGCTGAGGGCATGGACAGCTCAGAGCACGTCTGTCCGGCCTGCGGACAGCCTGTGGAGACGGTGGTCCGGCGCTACAAGACGCTGGGCGCGTGGGTCCCGCGCTGGGTGGCGGGACCCTGCAAGAACCCGAAGTGCGAGACCTTCCTGGACCGGGAGGAAGAATCCCCGGAAAAAATTCCCAAGTAGTTTCCCCGTCCCTGTCGAGAACCCGGATCCGGCTCCGACGTCCCCCGTGAGAAGCCGCCCACAGCCGGGCGGCGCGAGCCGAAGGAGCGGACTCATGAAGTACCTGGTCATGGTGCAGGGCACACAGGCGGAGTACGACGGCATGCAGGGCAAGCCCACCCCGGGCTGCCCGGCCTGGAGCGAGGCCGACATGCAGGCGATGTTCGCCTACATGGGCGCCATCAACGACGACCTCTCCGAATCGGGTGAGTTCATCGACGCGCAGGGCCTGTCCGAACCGGCGAAGACCCGCCTTGTGGCGCTCGGCGACGACGGCAAGGCCGTGATCACCGACGGGCCGTACAGCGAGACCAAGGAGCTGATGGCCGGCTACTGGGTCCTGGACTGCGCGAGCCTGGAGCGCGTCACGGAGATCGCCGAACGCGTCACCCGCTGCCCCCAGCCCGCCGATGCCGTCAAGCGCGCGGTGGTCATCCGGCCCATCCCGGACGGCTCCGGGGACGTCTGAGCCGGATGCGCGACACCACCGGGACCACCGGCATCGAGGACCTGCTGCGCCTGCACGCGCCGCAGGTCCTCGGCGCGCTGGTGCGCCGGTACGGCCATTTCGACGCGGCCGAGGACGCCGTACAGGAGGCGCTGCTCGCGGCGGCCGGGCAGTGGCCGGCGGCGGGCGTGCCGGACAATCCGCGCGGCTGGCTGATCAAGGTCGCCTCGCGGCGGCTGACGGACGCGCTGCGCGCCGACGAGGCCCGCCGGGCGCGCGAGGAGAAGGCGGTGGCCCTCGAACCGCGCCCGCCGCTCACCGCGGAGGACCGGGCCCCGCGCGAGGACGACACCCTCTCGCTGCTCTTCCTGTGCTGCCACCCCGATCTGTCCCCGCCCGCCCAGATCGCGCTCACCCTGCGCGCGGTCGGCGGCCTGACCACCGCCGAGATCGCCCGCGCCCACCTGGTCCCCGAGCCGACGATGGCCCAGCGCATCAGCCGGGCCAAGGCGAAGGTGCGCGGCAGGCGCTTCGGGCGCCCGGACAACTGGCCCAGTCGGCTGCCCGCCGTCCTGCACACCCTCTACCTGATCTTCAACGAGGGCTACACGGCGACCTCCGGTACGAGCCTGCAGCGCCGTGAGCTGTCCGGCGAGGCGATCCGGCTGACCCGGACCGTCCACCGGCTGCTGCCCGAGGACGGCGAGGTGGCCGGACTGCTCGCCCTGATGCTGCTCACCGACGCCCGCCGCGAGGCCCGCACCGGCCCGCACGGCGAACTCGTCCCGCTCGACGAACAGGACCGCGACCGCTGGGACAAGGCCGCGATCGAGGAGGGCGTCGCGCTCGTGACGGGCGCGCTGGCCAGGGGACCGGCCGGGCCCTACCAGGTGCGCGCGGCCGTCGCCGCCCTGCACGACGAGGCACCGGACGCGGCGGCCACCGACTGGTACCAGATCCTCGGTCTGTACGAGGTGCTGGTCCGTCTGGTCCCCGGCCCCGTCGAGCGCCTCAACCGTGCCGTCGCCGTCGCGATGGTCGACGGCCCGCACGCCGGACTCGCCGAACTCACCGTGCTGGAAGGGGAGTTGGGCCACCGCCCGGACGCGGTGCGCGGACATCTCCTGGAGCGGGCGGGCGCGTACGAGGAAGCCCGGGCCGCCTACGAGTCGGCCGCCGGGCAGACCCTGAGCCTGCCCGAGCAGCGGTATCTGCGGGCGCGGGCGGCGAGGCTGGGGCCGTGACGTGTAGGGGGTCGGGACCGTGCTGTGTCGGGGTCGGGGCTGTGCCCCGTAACGTGACCCCATGCCCGAGCCGATCCTGCACCTGACCGAACGCGCCCTCTGGGACGCCGCCCGCTCGACGGGCACGTACGAGATCTCGACGCGTGGCCGGACCCTCCAGGAGGAGGGCTTCGTCCACTGCTCGACCCGCGCCCAACTCCCGCGCACCGCAGCCGCGTTCTTCGCCGATCTGGACGACCTGGTGGTCCTCGTCGTCGACCCCGACCTGCTCGACGTGCCCGTCAAGTACGAGGCTGCCACGCCCGGCGGTGAGGAGTTCCCGCACGTGTACGGGCCGATCCCGGTGGCCGCGGTCGTCGACGTGGAGCCGTGGACGTGACCGGCTTACCGCGCCGTCGGGTGTGGCGCCGGGCCCTGCTGGTGTGGGCGGTCGTCGTGGTCCTCGGGGGCGGACTGACGTTCCTGCTGCGCGACGCGGCGGAGTCGGCGTCGCAGGTCGGGCCGAGGGAGAGCAGCCCGAGCCCGTCGCTGCCGGAGGGCTGGGAGAGCCTGTGCCCGCAGGTCACGGAGACCGCCGAGCGGGACGGGAACGGTGAGGCAGGCGTCCTGTGCTTCATCAGGACCCGGCCGTAGCGGTCCCCCTCGGCAGTCCGCCCGTCTCCGGGTCGCGGCCGGTCAGGCAGTACAGGCCGCCCGTCGGGTCGCGCAGTACCGTCCAGTGGGTGGCGCGGGACACCAACTCGGCGCCCAGGCGCTCGTGTTCGGCCTGGGTGGCGTCGATGTCGGCGCAGGCGAGGTCCAGATGGGCGGAGGCCGGCCGCTCCTCGTCGAGGCGTTGCAGGAGGATGCGGATCGGCAGGCCGGCCGGCGGCTTGAGGACGTGGAACTCGGGGCGCGAGCCGGGCAGTGACTGCCAGTCGGCCAACAGGGCGCTCCAGAAGGCGACTTCGGCGTCGAAGACGGACGGCGCGAGGTCGAGGCACACCTGGTCGAGGCGGCTGCCGCGTACGACGGGGGGCCGGGTCGACTCCCCGTGCCACCGCACGGCGCAGAACAACTGCCCACCGGGCGACCGCAGTACGGCCAGCATCGTGCCGTGATCGGCGACCAGTTCCGCGCCCAGCCCGAGCGCCGACTTCGCGAACTGCCCCACGTCCCGCACCGCGAGGTCCGGATGCGCACCGCCCGGACCCGAGGAGACCCCCTGCGCCTTGACGCAGGCGTCCGCCCCGTCGTGCAGGAGAGTCGTGAACTCCTTGTTCTCGCCGCGGGGTTCGGAGAGCCGCGTGTCGGTGACGGCCGTCCAGAACGCGCAGGCGGGCCCGAGGAGTTCGTACGGCCGGTCCACGAACGCGTAGGTCCACAGGACCTGTCGGCTCATCCCTTCCGCTCCATGAACCGCAGCATGTTCCCCGCCGGGTCCCGGAACGCGCAGTCACGGACTCCGTAGGGCATGTCCGTCGGCTCCTGGAGCACCTCCGCGCCGGACTCCTGGACGCGCGCGAAGAGGGCGTCGCAGTCCTCGGTGGTGAAGTTGACCCCGCGCAGCATGCCCTTGGCCAGCAGCTGCTCCATCGCCTCGCGGTCGGCCGGGGAGAGGTCCGGGTTGGCCGCGGGCGGCTCCAGGACGATCGACACGTCCGGTTGCAGCGGCGACCCGACGGTCACCCAGCGCATCCCCTCGTACTTGACGTCGTTGCGGATCTCCAGGCCCAGGACGTCGCAGTAGAAGGTGACAGCCTTGTCGTGGTCGTCGACGGCGATGAAACAGTTGCTCAGTTTCAGGTCCATGGGTCCAACCTAAGGTCGATACGTCACGTCCGTCGCGGGCGTGTGTACGCCCGCACCACGCAGGGCGGGATCTCCGCGCTCTCCTCGTGCGAGCGGGCCCGGTAGGAGCTCGGCGTCTCGCCCACCAGCTCGGTGAAGCGGGCGCTGAAGGAGCCCAGCGAGGTGCAGCCGACCGCCATGCAGACCTCGGTGACCGTGAGGTCCCCGCGGCGCAGCAGCGTCTTGGCGCGCTCGACCCGGCGGGTCATGAGGTAGCCGTACGGGGTCTCGCCGTAGGCGGCGCGGAAGCTGCGCTGGAAGTGGCCCGGTGACATCAGGGCGGTGCTCGCGAGGGCGGTCACATCGAGGGGCTCGGCGTACTCGCGGTCCATCCGGTCGCGAGCCTGCCGCAGTCGCACCAGGTCGTCGAGGTTCACCTCGTCAGGATCGCACGATCCTCACGGCACGGGCGCTGGGTCCTGAACCTGCCTTTGCCTTGAGTTCGCCTGCTGTACGGAAGCGCTTGTTCCCATAAAGGAATGGACCACATCACGTTCCTCGTGGCCGTCGTCATCGTCACGGCCCTGGCCTTCGACTTCACCAACGGATTCCACGACACCGCGAACGCGATGGCCACCTCCATCGCCACCGGTGCCCTCAAGCCGAAAACCGCCGTGCTCATCAGCGGTGTGCTCAACATCGTCGGCGCCTTCCTGTCGACGGAGGTCGCCAAGACGATCTCCGGCGGCATAGTGGACGACACCCTGGTCACTCCGGGGATGATCTTCGCCGGGCTCATCGGTGCGATCCTGTGGAACCTGATGACCTGGCTGGTCGGCCTGCCGTCCAGTTCCTCGCACGCGCTGTTCGGCGGTCTGATCGGTGCCGTGTGGGTCGGCGCGGGGGCCGACGGCGTCCACTTCGACAAGGTGGTCGAGAAGATCCTGATCCCCGCCGTCGCCTCGCCGATCGTGGCGGGCGTCGCGGCCCTGATCGCGACCTTCCTGGCGTACAAGCTCACCACCCGCGCACGCAAGGACTCGGTGACCAAGGGCTTCCGGCTCGGCCAGATCGCCTCGGCCTCGCTGGTCTCGCTCGCCCACGGCACCAACGACGCCCAGAAGACGATGGGCGTCATCACCCTGACCCTGATCTCGGCGGGCGCCCTCGGACACGACGCCGGCCCGCCGGTGTGGGTCATCGCGTGCGCCGGTGTCGCCATCGGCCTGGGCACCTACCTCGGCGGCTGGCGCATCATCCGCACCATGGGCAAGGGCCTCACCGAGATCCAGTCCCCGCAGGGCTTCGCCGCGGAGACGGCCTCCACGACCGTCATCCTCACCTCGGCCCACCTCGGCTTCGCGCTGTCCACCACGCAGGTCGCCTCCGGCAGCATCCTCGGCGCGGGCCTGGGCCGGCGTCTCGCGGAGGTCCGCTGGGGCGTCGCCGGCCGCATGGCCGCCGCCTGGCTGATCACCCTGCCGTGCGCGGCCCTGGTCGGCGGCATCTCGGCCGCCGCGGTCAAGCACGGGGGCAACTTCGGCACGGTCGTCGTCGCGCTGGTCGGTGCCGCCGTCGCCGCCGGCATCGTCGTCCTCTCGCGCCGCAACCCGGTGCACGCCGACAACGTCAACGACCACCACGAGGTCGCCGTCCGCACCCCGGCACCGACCCACGTCGGCACCGCCGCCTGAGCGAGGGAGACTCGACATGGATTTGGACTGGAACGCACTCGGCCAGGTCGCCGCGGTGAGCATC